>JAKLLI010000117.1:3088-15361 GCA_023150195.1 Azonexus sp. | reverse complement strand
CCCTTTCGCGGGGCGGCCAGCGGGTCAGCACACCTCGTTCGCCCCTCAGGACTTCAAGTAATACATTAAGTACACCAAGCAATTTGGCATCTTGATTCAGGCTTTTCAATCTATCCACAAAAACTGTGGATAACTCTGTGGAACAAAGTGGCACAGATCACCTAAGTGACCGTTTCACAAGGCATTTCCCTACCCTGCCCGAAACTTGGGCAACGAGCTAAGTTATTGATTATTAAACAATCAAAGGCCAATCAGCTTAATCTGACAAATTCACCAGGGGAAGCAGGCGGCATCCACTTTTTTCCTCGCTTGCTGTGCATAAGTCCTTGCTTGACTTGGCGCTTGTCAAGTCTTCTAGAAGACATTTTTGTAAATCAGGGAGCCCTCATGCAAAACAACAGTTTTCGCCCGCCCCGACCGCGCTTGACCGGTCGTATTGCGGGTTACGCGCTGGCCGATGTGTTCGGTCTCACCTGCCTTGCCTTGGGCGTGAGCTGGTTTGCCACCGGCAAGGGCACGATTATTGAAGGATTTCCGGGGTCGACCGCAGAAGCGGTCGCCTGCACTGCGGGTGGCGTCGTGGTGATGTTCTGGGCGGTAACGCGCATTCTCCGCGAACTGTCCAAGCAAGGACCGGAGATGCAGGCACGCTACGCCCGCTGGATGGCTGAACGCCATCCGGAACGCTTCCCCCGGGACGATCAGCCGGACTGACCGCTGCCCGGCTTGAGCCAGTCGGGCAATTCGCGCCCATCGGCGTGATCAATGATGTACTGCCGGATCAAGCGCCGCACCACCTGTGACGGGGTCAGATCCTGTGCGGCGCAGATTTCTTCAAAAATGGCCTTTTTCGTCGGATCGATCAACAAGGTCAGACGGGCAGTGCGCTTCTCCATGGCGGACAAATTTGGCGAGTTATTGTGCACATCATATTAACATACGATCATCATTGACGATTAATATGGTACTCATATAATGCCCGGCATTCCCTGTCGAGCCGCGCCATGAAAATTGCCTTCCACCCCAAGTTGCTGGATTGCCTGCCCGGCTACAACCGCGCCCAGTTCGGCAAGGATTTCGCCGCCGGGATCACGGTGGGCGTGCTGGCGCTACCGCTGGCCATGGCCTTCGCCATCGCGTCCGGCTGCTCGCCGACGGCCGGAATCTGGACGGCCATCGTCGCCGGCCTGATCACCGCCGCCCTCGGCGGCTCGCGTGTGCAAATCGGCGGCCCCACGGGGGCTTTCATCCCCATCGTCTATGGCATCGTCGCCGCCCACGGTTTTGCCAACCTGCTCGGGGCTACCATGCTTGCTGGCGCCATGCTGCTGGCCATGGGGCTGGCACGCATGGGCCAGTTGATTCGTTTCATCCCGGTCAGCGTGGTCATCGGCTTTACCAACGGGATCGCCGTCGTCATCTTCATGGCGCAGATCAAGGACTTTTTCGGCCTGCGCATCGACAACCTGCCGGCTGAATTTTTTGCCCGCATCAACACGCTGGCAGCCCATGCGTCTACGGTCGACCTGCCGACGCTGGGACTTTCTGTCGCCTGCTTTGTCTTTCTGCTCTCCTACAACCGGCTGGCCAGCCGCTTCGCACTGCTACGTCGCGCCCCCGGCCCGCTGGTAGTCCTGATCGCCGGTACGCTGGCGGCCTATGCCCTGTCACTGCCGGTGGAAACCATCGGCAGCCGCTTCAACGGCATCCCGCAGGAACTCCCGGCCTTTGGCCTCCCCGCCCTGTCGATCCACGATTTTGGCAAGCTGATTTCCCCGGCCATCACCATCGCCCTGCTCGGCGCCATCGAATCGCTGCTGTCCGCGCGCGTGGCCGATAGCCAGATCGACGATCGCCACGACCCCAATCAGGAATTGATTGCCCAAGGCTTGTCGAACATTGCCGCCCCGCTCTTCGGCGGCTTTGCGGCCACCGGGGCCATCGCCCGCACCACCACCAATGTGCGTACCGGCGGCCGGACGCCCATCGCCGGCATCATTCACGCCGCCGTGCTGCTGGGCGTGGTGCTGGTCGCTGCGCCGCTGGCCGCCTATGTGCCGCTGGCCACGCTGTCCGCGATCGTCATGGTGGTGGCGATCAACATGGGCGAGTGGCATGAGTTTCGTGAACTCCGCCGCTTTTCCTGGAATTACCGTGCGATCCTGCTCAGCACATTTTTCGTGACCGTGCTTTTCGACCTGACCATTGCGGTCGAACTGGGCATGGTGCTGTCCAGCCTCTTCTTCATTTATCGCATGTCCGAATTGACGCGCATCGAGCGCCTGCCGCTGCGCGAGGAGGCCAACGAGCCGCATTTGCGCTATCCGGACGGCAGCATGCGTGTTGCGGCCTGGCAACTGTTCGGCTCACTGTTTTTCGGCGCGGTGAACAAGCTGGAAGAATTGCTGGACCCCCGTGAAGGGCATCCGGAAGTGGTCATCCTAGACATGAGCCGCCTCATCCAGCTCGACACCACGGGGCTGGAAGGCCTGGAAAACCTGCTCGACAAACTGGGCAAACGCGGCTGTCGCCTGCTGGTCTGCGGCCTCAATGCCCAACCGGCCTCGCTGCTGCAACGCGCCGGTTTCATCGAGCATCTCGGTGACAGCCATGTGTGCGCCGATCTGACCCAGGCACTGGCCAAGGCACATCTGCTGCTGCCCAATCTGTTTGCCGAAGACGAGCTCTGACCCTGCGGTCTACGGCGTGCGCGGCGAAAAATACTGACAAGGCATCCCGGACGACGCCAGCACATCTCGCCGGGGCTCGCGAGCACTCTTGAAACCCAGCTCACGGCAACCGTGGGGAAAACGCACATCATGGGTGACGTAATAGTGGCGACACAAGCGGCAGCGCGGCACTTCCGTGGCGATTGGCGGCATCGGCAAACTCAGGGGGCCATCCCTGCGGCCCAGAACTCGGCCGCCGGACGCAGCAAGTCAATCCACGGCGACGGACAGAGGCCGATCCCCACCACCATCGCGATCAGGGCGACCAGCACCGCCCACTCCCGTGGGCGCAGATCGCCGGCATCCAGAACGGCAGGACGGGTCGCCGGCCCCCAGAAGGCCGAGCGGTAGCGCGCCAAAAAGGCCCCCGCAGCAATCGAGAGCCCAAACAGCGCCGCCATCCCGGCCCCGGTATAACGCTCCAGCGCCGCCAGGATCAGGATGAACTCACCGGGAAAGCTGCTCGTTCCCGGCATGCCGACGCCGGCCAGTCCGCAGATCAGCACACCGGTCGCCAACAGGGGCATGGTTTGCGCAACGCCCCCCAGGGAATGAATATCGGTGCTCCCCGTCCGCTGACGCAAGAACTCGAGCAGGAGCATGCCGCCACCAGTCGCCACCGAAAAACTGAGCAACAAGGACACCGCGCCCTGCACGCCTTGCGGGGTCAGGGTTGCCAGTCCCAGCACCGCCAGCCCCACATGGCGCGTAAGCCAGACTCACGCGCAGATTGCTGTGCGACAAAATCCCCACCGCGCCATAGAGCAAGGTCACGGTGCCCAGCCCCGCCAACAGCCAGTGCCATTCCTGTGCAGCGGCAGGCGCCAGCGGTAACGCGAAACGCAGCAAGCCGAAGGCGCCAATCTTCAACCCCACGAGCAGCGCAGTGAGCGAACCCGGCGCAGCAAGCGCGAATTGAGGCAGCCAGGTATGCAGCGGCACGAGGGGCACTTTCAAACCAAAACCGATCAACATCAGCACGAAGGCAATGCGCTGGGTTGCCGGGTCGGTGGGCGAGCGCAGCAAAGTCGGCAAGTCAAACACCGGTGTGCCCTGAGCGCACGCCAGCATCACGAACGCCAGCAACAAGGGCAGCCCCCCGGCCAGCATGATCAACACGTAACGCGCGGACACTGCTGGCGCATTGGACACCACCCCCCGCGCCATCAAAAGGCAATAGATCGGGAGCAGGGTCAACTCCCAGAAAACGAAGAAAAGCAGCAGATCGACCGCACAAAAAACGCCCAGCAGGGAAAACAGCAGCAGGAGCAGACAACTGAAGGTCGTGCGGGGATGCGCACCACCATCCGGCCACAGGGCCACCAAGGCCCCGAGAAACAGCAGCGCCGTCGCGGGCAAAAACAGCACGGCCAGCCCGTCGACCGCGAGCGACCAGTTGGCGCCAATGGCCGGCAACCACGGCTGGCTGACCGACAACTGGAAGCGGCTACCCGCCGGGTCATACGCAAACAGCACGGCCACCGCAAAAAACAGCGTTGCCGATGCCGCGACAAACGCCACGTAGCGGCTCCAGCGCGCCGGCACAACCCAGATCATGGCCGCTCCACAGGCCGGCACCAGCAGTAATAGCGGTAGCAGCCAGCTCATCGGGCAAACCTCCCGGCAGCCACCTGGCTCGCCAGTTCCGTCAAATGCAGCCAGGGCTCGGTGAAAAAGCCGATCGCCAGCATCGCCGCCAGCGCCACACCGCACACGGCGTACTCCATGGGCTGCGTTTTATCCACATCATGCCCCGCGCCAATCGCCTGAGACAGGAAGGCCCGCTGAAATCCCCAGAGCAGGAAGCCCGCCGCCGCCACGTTACCCAGCGCGGTGGCCACCGTAGACAAGGCGCCGAAGCGATCGATGGCGGCCTCCAGCACCAGATGCGCGGCATCAAACCCCGGCGTTCCGGGCATGCCGACAATTGCCAGACCAAACACCAGAAAGGCAATCGCCAGAAAGGGAATGCGTTCGAACAAACCGGACAACTCGCCCAATTCGGTCGTTCCCGTGCGCCGGAACACGAAACCGACGATGAACCACATGCCGGTCACCGCCAGCCCGAAATTGGCGGCGAGTAACATGCTGCCCTGAATCCCCGCCTCATGCAGGCTGAACAGCCCGATGATCAGCAGACTGGTGTGGCTGACCACGGCAAACGCCAGCAAGCGCCGCAAATTGGTTTGCAGGAAGGCCAGCGCCGCCGTGAAAAAAACACCGGCCATGGCAAACCCCACGACGTAGGGCTGCCAGGTCAGCACCGCATCCGGCGTCAGCGGCAGGACAAAGCGCAGCATGCCGTAGATACCCACCTTGACCCCCACCATCAGCGCCGGGGCCACGGCAATCAGACCATGCTGCGCCATGTTGGGCAGCCAGCCGTGGAGGGGAAAAAGGGGGGTGCGGACCGCCAACCCATAAAACAGCAGATAAAAGGCGGCCGTCTGAAACTTGCCGGCGGGCAAGGCACCGCTCAGTTCGAGCAAATCGAAACTCCAGCGCCCGCCATGGGCTTCGGCGTAACCCCAGCCCAGTACGAAACAGCCCGCGACAAAGAGCGCCCAGCCAAACCCCTGATACTGAACAAAGCGCGCCAGTGCCTGTATTTCGGCACGCGAACTCGCCCAGCGGCGCAACAGGTACATCACCGCCCACAGTTCCAGCGCCGAAAACGCAGCGAACCAGGCAATGTTGAGCGTCAGCAACATCCCGACCAGACCGGCTTCCGCCAGCAGCAGCACGGCAAACAGCCGCCCCGGGGAGATCATGCCGCGACTCATGCCGTACAGGGTCATGAGCAGGGTCAACAGCGTGGACAAGAGCAAAAACACCCCGCTGATCCCGTCGACCGCCACATGGTAGGCCAGCCAATCGACTTGCTCCGCCAGTTGCAAGGCCGGGTTCAGGGGATCGATCACGGTCACCGCCCGGATCGCCAGCAGCAATTCCGCCAGTGCGAAGAGCTTGCCGGCGAGCACAGCGGTCCACCGTTCGCGCAGGGCAAAAACCACCGCAGCGCCCAGCAACGGCAGTAGCTGTAACAAGGCCAGCACCGGCAGGTTGACCTGCTGCGACCAGAAAATTTGCGTCATGCCGTAAATCACAGGATCACCACAAAGGTTGCCATCACCGCCATCATCAAATAACGCGGCTGCTCGAGCAGGGCTTCCAGGGTCTGCAGCCAGCATCAGCCGTTGCGCCACGCTATCCTCGGTCCGCAGGAGCAGCCGGTTTTCCATCTGCTGCAAGCCATCGGCCACCAAGGCCAGCATGCGGCCAGCCAAGCCATCGGCACACACCAGAGGCCGATCGGCCTGTACGGCCATGCCCTTGCCCGGCTCGCCGATCGCCCGATCAATGAATTTCTCTTCCAGCGCCCGCACATCGCGGGCAATGGCCAGCGTTGGCGCGGCAAACAGCGTCCCGGCGAGTTTGTCCATCCACAAGCGCTGGACCGCAGCGTTGTAGAGCAATACCCGTTTGCGCAGCCAGGATGGCGGAGGTGCCGGAGGTTCGCGCGTCAAGGCCAGCCAGGACGGTGCCAGCAGAAATTGCCAGGTCCGCCACGCGGCGTGCAGGCAGAGATGGATCGTGGCCAGCGAGGTCCACCCCGCACCGATGGCCGCGAACATCAGCCCCACCTGAAACAGGGTGGCAAAAATCAGCGCCGACTTCACATCGGTCTGCACCAGACTGCAGCCCCAGGCATACACCGCGGTCAGCAGGCCGATCAGGATCAGGCCGGCCATCACATCCGGCACCTGCGACAACAGGGGGTGCAGGCGAAGCATCAGGAAGACCCCGGCGTGAATCAAGACCGCACCGTAAAAAATGGCGGAGGATGGCGTCGGTCCCTCCAGGGCTCGCGCGATCCAGGGCGAGAACGGCAATTGGGCCGACTTGGCGCAAGCCGCCACCACAAAGCCCAAGGCGAGCACGCGCAGGTCCACCAGCGGCAAGCGGGCATTCAGCAGTACCGGCCACTCAAAACTACCCAGCCAGTAGGCCGACAGCCCCAGGCCAAACAGCAGACCGGCATCGCCGGCGCGGTTGCTGATGAAGGCGAACAAGGCGTTGCCCGTGGCCACCGGTCGCTGCCAGGCATAAGCGATCAGCAGAAAGGAGGCGACACCGCACATTTCCCAGCCCACAAAAGCCAACAAGCCGTTGCCCGAGAGCAGGACGCACTGGATGCCCGACAAGAAGAAGGCGAGGATGATGAAGAAGCGATGAAACCCGGCTTCGCGGTGCAGGTAATTGGCCGAGAAGCGACTGACCAGGACGCCGATCAGCGCAGTCGTCGTCGCCACGGGTAAAGAAAGCCGGTCCAGCAACAGGGAAAATCCGCCTTGCCAGTGATCTGCGGCGAACCAGCGCGCGTAGTGATATTGACCTGGCCAGCCCAGCCAGATCACCGACACATCCAGCGCCAGCAAGAGCAGCAAACTTCCCCAGCAGGCCAACGCCACCCAGATGGCGGTGACGCGCTCCGCCGCATCCCCCTGCGTCAGCCCCAGCAGCCCCCGGACGCCCACCAGCAGTGCGGCCAGCAAGGGCAGGATGGGGATCAGCCAGGCCACTTCGGGCAGATGGCGCGCCAGCTCGATCATGCTTTCCCCCGGACCCAGGCGGGCGGCAGCGGCCCCGATTCACCGGCAAACCAGGTGGCGGAATCCGCGACTTGCGGCAGAACGGCGGCCCCTGTCCACGCCTGCCAGCCCCGCCGCGGACAATATTGACTCAATGCACCGGTCGACGGATGCCGGGCGCCCAAAATGATCCAGCTGCCGCCGATCAATTCCTGTAAAGGCGGCTGTCGCGAGAGGATGGCCGTCAATACCGCTTCCGTCTGTTCCACCACCACCAACAGACGCATGGGCTCATGAATTTCCACCATTTGCAGCGGTAGACCGGTGCGCAAATCCGAATCCGCCCCCGCCATCACGCCGAAAAGGCCGCTGAGGTTATGCGTGACCTTGGAACCGCAACCAAAGCGCTCGTTATCGACGGTGGAAAAGTAATACTCCAGCGAAATCCCGGCACCGACCGGCCCGGCCGCCAGCAGGATGCCCTCGACGATGTCACCCGCCGGGTCGGACGCCGGATCGTAGGAGATCAAAAAGACGCGCCGATCCAGAAACAGCCCCCGACTCATCCGGCGCCGACCAATCAGGGCGGCGGCGTTGGTTGCGTGGCCGAGTTCCGGGCGCGCCTGGGAAATATCCTGCGCCCGACCTGCCACATGGCGTCGGGCCAGCCACGGGCTCGGCCGCAGCGGTGCCGAGGCAAGCCGCCGGCAGCGCTCGACCGCGTGACGCCGGCAGGCCTCGGCCACCTGCCCCAGCAGGCGCTCGCTGGCCGCTTGCCATGCCGCCGGCACTTGATCGAGGTCGTACCAGTCGACGCTGTCGTCGCAGGTATTGTGTTCGGCGGCGAGGAACCAACAACTGTCGGGCACCGTAATCCCCCGCGCCGCGAGCCCGGCGCGCACTTCGGGGCGATTGGCCATGGCGGCAAAGACGCGGGCATTGGGTCCGCCGTGACGCCCCGAGCACGCGCCACATGCGTAGGCCGAGCGATGCGGATTGTTGCGGCTGCTCGAACCGTGACCCAACATCAGCACCAGCGGCGCGAAGCCCTCGGTCAGGCCGATCATGCGCAAGAAGGCTTCCACACGGTCGACCTGCGCTTCGTCGCTAAAACCGGCCTGCACCACGCCATCCGACGGAGGCGTTGAGCTATCTTCAGGGTTCAGGGCCAGACGTCCGGACACCACACCATCGAAATCGTCGCGCCAGCGCTGCGTTGTCCGTCCAAACCAGGCCGGCGACCAGAGATTGGCGGCCAATGTGCCCAAGGCCGGCACGGCAGCCAGTGCGACTAGCCAGGGAGCAAGCCAGGGCGAACGCCGCGTGCCCTGATACAGCCGCTCACGCCAGCGCAAGCGCGTCTCCCGGCGCGCCTGATGCCGCACATAAGCCGCCTCCTTGCCCACGGCCGGCAATTCGCGCACGGCGTTGGCGGGCGTCACCACCACCGGACACAGGGCCGTGCGCTCGCCATCGTCCAGCCCCTGCCAATACATGGGCACGCCGAAAAAACCGGCGGCACCGAAGGTTTCAATGTCCGGCGCCACCTCTTCCAGATGGCGGCGCGTGCCCTCTTCCCGGTCGTCCATGCAACACACGATCTGGGCAGTGGGCGCCGGCACCGGCGATGGATGCTGCGCAGATGCCGCCAGCGCCCCAAACAGGGCATCCCGGTAGTGGGCCTCGTAGGCGGCCAGCCAGGCCTGACCGCGCAGACCAGCATTCAGCGCATTCGCTTCGGCCAGTACCTGAGCCGCCGTCTCGGGCGACAAATCCGGCAGCTTCACCGCAAGGTGTTCCAGCGCGCGCAGCAAGCAATACAACTGAGCGGCGGACGATCCTGGGCGCCCGGTAGGCGCCGCTGCGATCCGTGGCGCCAGCGCGGCCCAGCCATCCCCGGCATGGCCTTCGATGGCGTTGGCCACCAGTGCAGCCGCCTCCGCCTGCAAATCTTCCGGCAAATCGCCTTGGGCCAGCGCGTGCCGCACCACAAACTCCGCGGGGTGCGCCAAATAATAGGTGCGCAAATCCGCCAGCGTGCCAGCCTGCCCGGTCAGCCGGCGTATCAAGTCGGCGCACAGATGGCGTTCGAGAAATACGCGAATCGCAAGATAGTCCGCCATCGCCACCGGGGCCGCGATCTGCCCCGGATGCTGCGCATGCCACAAGAACATGCCGCCCCAGCCCGGCAGTTCCAGTGCCAGCGCCTCAATCCAGGCCGGCCAGCGGGCTTCGTCCGGACACAAGGCCGGCAAGGCCTCGGCCAGGATGGCGATGGGATCGTCCGGCAAATGGCGGATTTCATCGCGAATGCCCGGCAGTTCATCCAGTTCCCACGCCAGATCCAGCCCGGCACAGGCTTTCCAGGCGGCCAGAAATCCCGCTCCGCGTGCCGGATTGGACCAGGCCGCCATGCCCATGTCGAGGTGAGCCGCCAGATGGCGCTGCAAAATGGTTCGCACCGTTTCCAGCACATCCTCGCCCGACAACTGCAGCAGCAGCGCCCGCAAGCTGGTCTGATGACCAACGCGCTCGCAACAGGCCAGCCAGTCGCTGCGGGCCTGCGCCAGCCAATCCGGTGCCGCTGCCGCGTTGTCCGCGGTCAACGCTTCGCAATGGGCAAAAAGCGCAGCGTCTGCCAACAGGGATTCATTGCGCCGCCACTGCGTCGTCGTGGCTGACCCCGGGCCGGCCAGCAGCGAGGCCATCCATAGGCTGCGCCGCGGCAATCCCGGCAGAATCTCCGTATCGCCCGCTGGCAGACCCAGTTCCTCCAGACCCGCCAGCAGATCCTTCTCATCAATCCGCCCGGCGGCAAACGCCTCGTGGAAGCGGGATTCCGGCCAATAAGTTTGTGCCCCGGTCAGGCGACTGGCAGCCGGCAAGGCTTCGGCAAACGGCAGATGCTGAAAGCCGTGCAGGGTATTGTGATGAACAAAGTCGCGAATCGGCGCCTGCGCCGGCAGGACATGGGCAAGATGCTCAACCCACGTCGCGAGGCGTGCGGCCAGGCTTGCGTCTGCCACAGGCGCCTGCGTCATCGGGCCACCTGCGCAATCAGCTGGCGCACACCGTGGTCCAGCACACTCAGCAGCGGCTGCGGCCAGATGCCCAAAACAACGATGGGCAGCGCCAGACCCAGCGCTGCCAAGCGCTCGCTCAGTTGCATATCGCGACTCACCAGCACGCCGGTGCTGAGCGGCAAGTCCTTGCGATAGCACACCCCGATCACCCGCAAGGCAGCCGCAGCACCGACCAGCATCGCCACCCCCAGCAGCACCAGCCAGCCTGACCACAAGGGCCAGCCACCGATCAACACGTGGATTTCAGCGATAAAACCCGCGCTCCCAGGCAAGCCCACGGCCGCAAGCAAGGCAAACGCCAGCGCCACGGCATAGCGCGGCAGTTGCCGGGCCACCCCGGCGTAATCACTCAAATTACGGGAATGCGTGCGTTCGTAAAGTGCGCCAACCAGCAAAAACAGCAGCCCGGCCGCCAGCCCGTGCGCCACCATCTGCAGCAGTGCCCCGCGCAGCCCATTCGCATTCATCGTGACAATGCCCAGCAGGACCAGGCCCATGTGGGCGATCGAAGCGTAGGCCACCATCGCCTTCAAATCCTGTTGCCGCCACGACAGCAACGCGCCATAGAGCAGACTGACAAAACCCAGCAGCGCCAGCCAGCCCTGCATCTGCGCAAAGGCCAGCGGCAAGGTTTCCAGCGCCCGGATCAGGCCATAAGCCCCCATCTTGAGCAACACCCCGGACAGCAGCAGCGACACCGGCCCCGGCGCCTCCACGTGCGCCAGCGGCAACCAGCCGTGGAGCGGCACCACCGGCATCTTCACGGCGAAACCGATGAAGAGACCAGCAAAGATGAGGAGTTGCATGCCCGGCGACAAAGAACGTCCGCCCTCGGCCATGTCCAGCATGGCAAAACTATGACCAGGCGCGGCGTCGTAGAGAAAGAGCAGCGCCACCAACATGAAGACCGAGCCGCCCAGGGTGTAGAGAAAGAAATTGAGCGCGGCACGCTGACGATTTTCGCCCCCCAAGCGATCAATCAGGAAAAACAGGGGTAGCAGGGTCGCTTCCCAGAAGACATAGAACAGGGACCAGTCGCGGGCGGAAAAAACGCCAAACATGGCCGATTCGAGCAACATCAGCAGCACGTAATAAAGCCGCCCGGCGCGTGCCATATTGCGGGAAATCAGGACGGCAGCCAGCGTAAGTCCTGCGGTCAACATCAGCATGACCACGGAAATGCCATCGACGCCCAAGGCGAAACTGGAACCCAGCCGGGCATTCCAGGCCCGACTTTCGAAAAACTGGATCGTCTCACCGGCGTGATCGAAGCGCCACACCAGCACACCGGCCAGTGCTGCCGACAGCAGCGCGAAGATCAAGGCCAGCGGCCATTGCCAGCGCACCAGCCGGGACGGCAACAGTCCCAGTAACAATGCGCCCAGGACCGGCATTAACAACAAGGCCTTCAGCAATGAGATCCCCTCGTCCGGGCCGCTGGGGGCCCGTCATTATTTTCATCGGCGGATTATGCCAGTGCAGCCTCGCTGCGCGCGCATCTCTTGATGACACGATGTCGTGCACTTTCTTTACACAATTTTTTTCCAACAAGAGTTAGAATTTGCCAATTTTGCAACTTCGGTGATGGCAAAGGCTATGGCAGACAACGAATTTCTCAGCACCCGTCAAGCAGCGCAGCGACTTGGCGTGTCCCTCGGCACCGTCCAGAACATGGTGGAAAACGGCGTCCTGGATGCCTGGAAAACCGCTGGCGGACACCGTCGCATTCCCGCAGCCTCCGTCGAGGCCTTGCTGGCCCGGCGCCGCAAACTGATTCCCCTCACCCCGGAACTGGGTGGGCAACTCGATCTATTGATCGCGGAAGACGATCCGACGCTGCAAAAGCTCTACCAGATCACCGTGGACAGC
>JAKLLI010000117.1:0-3048 GCA_023150195.1 Azonexus sp. | reverse complement strand
ATCAAGTTACGCATCGTCGGCGATGGCTTCGAAGGCCTGCTGCAAGTGGGTCAATGCATGCCGGACATCCTGATCGCCGATTTGATGATGCCGGGCATGGATGGTTTTGAAATGATCCGCCGCCTGCGCTCCAATCCCGAACTGGCCCGCATGGATATCATCGTGGTCAGCGCCATCGACAAAGGCGAAGTGCAGCAACACGGCTTACCCAGCGATGTGACCATTTTCCACAAGCCGATTCCCTTCCACGAGCTCAAGGGTTTCGTACTCGGGCGCCTTGCAGCACGCCAGCGCGTCTGATATCTGCTGACTGCCGGCCCCACACCCGGCAGTTCTCCTGAATTTCCCAAAATAAAAATACTGGAGACACCCCATGGGATGGTTCGGAAATGATGCAGCACTCAGCAAGGTCGACCGTGACATTGCAGCAATTGCCGACGGCAATGCCGATCTGGCACACCCCATCGGGGCTTCAGGCCACGATCCGGCGGGCCGGATTTCGGGTAACCTCAACCGGTTTTTCTCGCGTATCCGCAGTCTGATCGGTCACGCCCGCAGCAGCAGTGTCAGCATTGCGGCAGACGCCGCACGGATGAATCATCTGGTGCAATTGACCAGCGATGCCGTGCAGCGCCAGGAAGCCCTGGCCGCCGACATCTTCGCCTCCAGCAACCGCGTCAATCTGGCGGTCAGCGAAGTGGCGCTGAACTCGGATGCCATCCAGGCCTCGACGCAGAACAACCTGGATCTGGCGCAGCGTTCGCTGGCCCAGATGGAAACCGTGGCCTCCACGATGCGCTCGACCAATCATCACATCGAACATTTCTCGTCCACGGTTGGCGAATTGCACACCAGTTCGATGAAGATCAACGAAATCGTTTCGCTGATCAATGACATTTCCGACCAGACCAACCTGCTCGCGCTCAACGCCGCCATCGAAGCCGCGCGCGCTGGCGAAGCCGGTCGCGGCTTTGCCGTGGTGGCGGACGAAGTGCGCAAACTGGCCGAGAAGGTCAAAACGGCAACGCAGGTGATCGGCCAGAACACCCAGTCGATGATCAATCTGGTCTCCGACACCTCGGCCAAAACCCAGACCATCGTCGGTGAAGTCACTCGTGCCAACGAATACATCGAAACCTCGGCGTACGACCTGACGACAATGGTCGGCGATTTCCGGCAGACCACCGAACAGTTGAGCACCATTGCCAGCGCCATTCACAACCTGCGCGAAAGCAATCAGGCCATCCATCACGAAGTCGAGGAAATCCGCAATCATTCGGTCGACATCTCCGGACGCATGAAACAGTGTCAGGACTCCGCCCGCACCCTGCGCGAATCCACCGAGGAGCTGCAATGCACGCTGGCCGATTTCCGCACCGGCAGCAGCATGTTCGATACCCTGCACGACAAGTGCATCCATTTTCGCGATCGCGTCGCGGGCATTCTGCAGACCCTGTCCGACCGCGGCGTCAACGTCTTTGACCAAGCCTACCGCGAGATTCCCGGCTCCAATCCCAAGCGCTTCACCACGGCTTACGACAGCCAGTGCGATGCCGATCTGACCCGCCTTTACGACGATTTGCTGCGCGAAGTCCCGGGACTGGTCTATTCCCTGTCGGTGGATACCAATGGCTACGCGCCCGCCCACAACGGCGTGTTCTCCAACCCGCCGAGGGGTGACCCCGCCGTGGATCTGAGCAAATGCCGCCACAAGCGCATCTTCAACGACCCGGTGGGCATCAAGCTGGCCAGGAATGAGAAATCCTCGCTCTTCCAGACCTATGTGCGCGATACCGGCGAAATCCTCAACGACCTGTCGATGCCGATCAAGATCGGCGGCCGCCACTGGGGCGCTGTACGGATTGGCTTCAAGACCGATCTGGTGCGCTGACCGACGCCGGACTCAATACACGATCTCGACGTTTTCCGGCTTCAGCCAGTTGCCCAGCGCATTGATCAGGGCATCGTCGAGACGAAGCTTGAGCGCTTCTCCCACCCGCAACTCGCAGCTCGCCTGCGCATTCCGGTAGCGAATGCGGACCTCGGCCGGCCCTGGTGCAAAGGGCTGGAGCAAGGATTTGAGATGGCGGACATCATGATCGGCGGTCATCTGCAACGCCAGATACTTGGCGAAGCGCGCACGCGCCTCACCCAGCGTCATCATGCGCTCGGCCACCACCCGGTTGCCGCCGGAAAAGTCGTCGTAACTGACCTTGCCCTCGACCACCAGAATTTCATCGGTGACGATCTTGCTGCGCTCGGCTTCGAATAGCTCATTGAATACCGAGACCTCGACCATGGCCGTGCCATCGTCGATTTGCACAAAAAGCATTTTGCCGCGCCGGGTCATCTGGGTGCGCACGCCCACCACCACCCCGGCCAGCGTCGTGAATTCCTTGGCCGGTTCGAGGCGATTCAGCGGTCGACGGACAAAACGGGACAATTCCTTGCGATTGCTGTTGTACGGATGGCCGGAAAAGAAGAAACCCAGCGCAGTCTTTTCTTCCATCAAACGGGTTTTCTCGTCCCAGGGACGCACGCTGGCGTATTCCGGCGCGTGTGCTTCAGCCACTTCAGCAATGTCAAAGAGGCTGGTCTGCATGGCATTGCGCTCGGCCTGTTCGGCAAAATCCATCGCAATCCCCACCGTGGCCAGCAAACGATGGCGGTCCGCCAGTGCGGTACCCGGCACCTGCGGCGCAATGCCATCAAAGGCGCCGGCCTTGATCAAGGCTTCGATCGTCCGCCGGTTGACCTGACGCTTGTCGCAACGCTGGCAGAAATCGAACAGGTCCTTGAACGGCCCACCCGCTTCGCGTGCTTTGAGAATCACGTTGACGGCCTGCTCGCCCGTGCCCTTGACCGCGCCCAGCCCATAACGGATGGTCTCGCGGTCCACCGGCTCGAAACGGTAATTCGAGGCGTTCACATCCGGCCCGAGCACCTTCACCTTGTTGGCGATGGTGTCCTCGTAAAAGATCTTCACCGTGTCGGTATTGTCCATGTCAGAGGACATGGTGGCCGCCATGAAGGCCGCGCAGTGATAGC
>JAKLLI010000116.1 GCA_023150195.1 Azonexus sp. | reverse complement strand
CGTAGCGCAGCGAGTTGAAGAGCAGGAAGAGCAGGAAGAAGATCGCGGCCACCGTGATTGGCACAATGATGGTCAGATGGCCCAGCGCCCGTTCCATGTTCTGGAACTGGCCGCCCCATTCAAGATAGTAGCCCTCGGGCAGTTTGATTTTCTGTTCGACCTTTTGCTGCAATTCCGCCACAAAGCTGCCAAGGTCCCGGTCCTTCACATTGACCCCGACGACAATCCGCCGTTTGCCCTGTTCCCGGGAAATCTGTGCCGGTCCTTCCTGCAACTGGATGCGGGCGACATCGACCAGGCGCACTTGCGCTGCATTGGGTGAGGTGATCAGCAGGTTGGAAATGGCATCAATGTTGTTGCGGAAGTTTTCAGGCAGGCGAATCACGCCGGGATAGCGCCGCTCGCCTTCGAAAATTTCTGTTGCCACCTTGCCGCCAACGGCCGTTTCGATCAGGTCGTTGATGTCGGCCACGTTCAGCCCCAGGCGGGCCACGGCTTGCCGGTCAATTTCGATGCTCAGGTACTGTTGACCGCTGGTGCGTTCAATCCGCAAGTCCTGGGCGCCTTGTAGCGTCTGGGCGATTTTGGCGACATCACCAGCCACCTTGCGCAACTGCTCGAGATCGTCGCCGAAAACCTTGACGGCAATATCGGAGCGCACACCGGTCACCATTTCATCGACCCGTTGCGTCCAGCCATCGGGCCATTCGCTGCGCGGCTTCAGGCTCACCACCGGGGTAGACTCGTTGCTGCCTTGCGGATCGGCCGGTGATTCACCGCGACCGACCCCGGAAACGGCACTTTTTACCCCCGGGACTTCCATCACCAGACGCATGGCCTCCTTTTCCATCTTGATCGATTCGTCGAGCGCAATGTTGGCCACCCGATTGATCCCCGGCACAATCGAGCCTTCCTTCATTTCCGGAATGAAGGCGGTGCCCAGGAAGGGAATCAGCCCCAAGGCAAACACGAAGGCGCCCAAGGCCATCACCACCGTTTTGCGCTCATTGGCGAGCGCCCAGTGCAGGAGCTTGAGATAGCGACCTTTCATGATCGCGATCAGGCGGGTGTCATGGTCGCCGCCATGCGCAGGCGGCTTGAGCAGGTAGGTCGACAAGACGGGCGTCAGGGTCAGCGAAAGGATCAGCGAAATCCCCAGCGCAATGGCAATCGTGTAGGCGAGCGGTGCAAACATCTTGCCTTCCATGCCTTGCAGCGTCATCAGCGGCAGGAACACCAGAATGATGATGCCGACCCCGAAGATGACCGGGGTGGCGACTTCAACCACCGCACGCAGGATGATCCGCAAGGCACTCTCGCCGCTGCCGGCACGATTGCCGAGTTGGAGATAGGCGTTTTCCACCACCACGACCGACCCATCGACCATCAGCCCGATGGCGATGGCCAAGCCGCCCAGCGACATCAGGTTGGCCGAGATGCCCAACTGGTTCATGGCGACAAAGGTGAGCAGTGGCGTCAGGATCAGGGTGGCCACCACAATCACCGAGGAGCGCACGTCGCCCAGGAATAGGAAAAGCACGACCACCACCAGCAACACGCCTTCCAGCAACACCTTGGTCACGGTCCACAGCGCCGCATCGACCAATTCCGAACGATCGTAATAGGCGGCGATTTTCAGCCCATCCGGGAGCATGCCTTTCTGGTTGATTTCGTCCACCCGCGCCTTGATGCGGCTCACCACATCCTTGGCGTTGCCGCTGGCAATCATGATCACGATGCCGCCAACCGCTTCGGTGACGCCATTCTTGATTACGGCACCTTGCCGGGTCTCGTAACCGATTTCAATGCTCGCGAGGTCACGCAGATAGACCGGCACGCCATCGCGTTCGCGCAACACGATCATCCCGATATCGTCGATATTGCGGATCAAGCCGATCCCGCGAATCAAATATTGCTCGGCATAGTGCGGCAGGACGCCCCCCCCGGCATTGGCATTGTTGCGCCCGACTGCCAGATAGACATCCTGAATGCTCAGGCCGTAATGGCGCAATTTGTCCGGATTGACGAGCACCTGGTATTGCTTGGCGAATCCCCCTTGCGAGTTGATTTCCGCAACACCGGGGATGGAGCGCAGCAGCGGGCGAGCCACCCAGTCCTGAACAATGCGCCGCTGCATGAGTTCCTGTTCCGAGAGCTCACGATTTCCATCATTGGGGTGTTCCAGCGTGTATTGATACACCTCACCCAGACCGGTGGCGACCGGGCCCAGCACCGGCGTAATGCCTTCCGGCAGGCGCGAGCCAACTTCCAGCAGGCGCTCCATGACGAGCTGCCGCGCAAAATAGACATCGGTCTTGTCGTTGAACACCAGGGTGATCAGCGACAGGCCGGGTTTGTTCAGCGAACGCATTTCTTCCAGACCGGGCAGCCCGGTCATGGCAACTTCCAGCGGCACGGTGGCAAAGCGTTCAACTTCTTCGGGAGAACGTCCCGGGGCCTCGGTGGCAATTTGCACCTGAATGTTGGTCACGTCCGGGAAGGCATCGACCGAGAGCTTTCTGGCGGCGTCCAGACCAAACAGCAGGCAGATGGCGGCAATGACCGCCACGATCAGCCGTTGCTTGAGTGCCGAGCGAATCAGACTTTCGATCATGATTCACCTCCCTCGATTTGACGGTTGCGCTCGTTGTTCAGGTGAAAGGCGCCTTCGGCAACGATCCGCTCGCCGGCCTTGAGCCCGGACAGGACGACGCGGAATCCCCCTTGGTCGACGCCGAGTTTGACCGGGCGGAGTGCGAAGCGGCCACGCGTTTCCTCGACAAAAACGTGGTCGCCTTCGCCTTCGCGGACGATGGCTTTCGCCGGGACGACCAGGCGATCCTGCGGACGCGCTTCGATCAGCATGGTGGCGAGCATGGCGGGCTTGAGTTGCCCGTCCTGATTATCGAGTTCCGTTCTGACAAGCACGGTACGGGTTTCGGGATTGACGGTCTGACCAACGTGGATCAGTTTGCCCACCCGCTTTTCATTGCCGAGTGCCGGAATCTCGATACTGACCGATTGTCCGACCTTGACCTGACTAATCTGTTGTTCCGGTACCTGCGCCACGGCCCACAGGCGATTGAGGTCGGCCACCACGAACAGGACATCGGCGGGTTGTACCACCTGGCCAAAGTTCAAGTTGCGTTCAACGACGATGCCCTTAAGCGAGGAGCTGACCGGGGTTACCGAGTTGATCGTGCCGTTGCTCGCCAGTTTTTCGATGGCCGTGGTCGAAACACCCAGGAGTTTGAGCTGATCGGCCGCCGCATTGACCTCCGCTTGCGCGATCTGATATTCCGCCTGGCGGCGCTGAAGTTCTGCCGCGCTGATCACGTCGGCATCAAACAGCGATTGCGCACGCTCGGCGTTGCGCCGATTCAGCTGAAGTTGCGAGCGGGCTTTCAGATACGCCAGTTGCTGGCTCGAAAGTTCGCTGCTGTTGATGCTTGCCAGCAAACTCCCTTTCTCAACGGAGGTGCCGAGATTGGCGTCGATATCCATGACGCGGCCGGTGATGGTGGCGCCAATCCGCGCCAGGCGGTTTTCGTCGAAACTGATTTGTCCGGCGACGCGCAGGGTCTCCGAGATGGGCTGGGTGCCCGCCGCGGTGACTTTGAGTTGGGGCAACAGGGCTTCCGCTGGTTCGATCACCTGGGTGTCGACGGCAGCCGCCGGGGCGGTTTTGACTTCTTCCTTGTTGCAGGCACTCAAAAATGTGAGCGCAATGAGTGTGGCGAGGGTGGTTTTCAACATGTTTATTCTCCAGTCTGTGCGCGCAGCTTTTCGAGTTCGACCCAGGCGGCAGCGAGTTCGTAGCGGGCATTTGTCAGTTCGCTTCTTGCCGCCCGATACACCCGCTGTGCGTCGAGGACTTCGATGTAGCCGCGCTCACCAAAGCGGTAGGCAGCTTCGGCGACGGTGAGTGCGGCTTCGGCCTGGCGCAGGATGCCGGCTTCAAGTGCGGCGACTTGCGATCGCGCAATGTCGTATTGCTGATACGCCATGGCCAGTGACTGACGCAGGGCAAAGGTCTGGTCGGAGAGTTGGTGGCGGGCCTTTGTCAGCTGGGCACCGGCCTCTCCCACCTTGCCGGTACGACGGTCCCAGACAGGAATGCTGATGACGAAGCCCCCTGTCGTGACTCGGGTGTCCGGTTCGGTGGTCTGCGTTGCCTTGAGCGCGAGTGCTGGCAGCCGTTGCGCCTTTTCCAGCCGCAGTTGCTGCTCGGCCCGCGAAACCTCGCTCTGGGCGCGTTGCAGCCAGGGGTTGCTGGCGTCAACTTGCTGAATGGTCTGCGCGTTACCTTCGATTTCGGGAATGTCGGTGAGTGCACCGGTCAACAGGAAATCCTCGGGCAAATCCGGACCCACAGCCTGTCTGAGCTGTAGTCTCGCATGGGTAACTCTTGCCGCTGCCGCCTGAACATTTTTCTGAGCATTCAACAATTCAGCTTCCGCCTTGATCAGCTCGAATCGGGGGGCTTCCCCCGAATTCACGCGGTGGCGGATGCGGGTCGTCAGGTTCTCGGTCAGTTGCAAATCGGTTTGTGCGTTGCTCAGTTCCGCATCTCGACGTAACACGTCGTAGTAACGCAGCCGAAGTCGGGACAGCCACTCCGCCTCAAAGAGCTGATCGCCTGCACGCGTCGCCGCCAGGCTTGCCTCGGCTGCGCCAATCCGCGCGGAACGCACCCAGGGTAATTCCAGCGCCTGCGTGAGGGCGATCGAATCCGCGTTGCCACGGCTGGCCCCGAGTACGCGCGGCTTGACGTTGCCCCGCTGGTACTCAAGTTCGGGGTTTGGAAAGGCGGCGGCTGCGCTGACTGCGCTTTCCGCACTTTGCACCTCAGCGCGCGAGGCCATCAGGGCAGGGCTTGCGACGCGGCCCAGGCGTTCAAGACTGACGAGATCGTAGGCTGCGTGGACGGTCATCGCGCTGCCGCCAAGGGCGATCGCGCACAGCAAACGATTCAGGCGAAGTGGGTTGCGCTTTGGGGGGGCGGGTGGTTGTGTGGTGTACATGAACTGTGCCTGAGCGAGACTAGAAACGGGCGGATGCTATTGCAGTGCAGCATCCCTTTGAAGTGGCTACAAAAGGATTTATTTTTCGAAATTTACGAACTGTTTTGTTTGAACGATTCCGGAAATTCGGGTATTTGAATCGATAATTCAGTGGATGTTGGGGTGCTATGCTGCGCTGCAGCGTGAAGCATTTATTGGGCCAATTCCATTTTTTCAGGGCAAATGGCCTGATTTTTCAGGGTGAAAACTGGCTGAAAATGTTGCGTTGCAGCATCGCCGGGTTTTCAATTGGCTTGGCTAAGCAATTGATTATTTGATATTTCGTTTAAATCGAAGTGTTTTTAAGGTGGTGCGGTGAGCGATCGAGTGCTGCTTGCGATACGATGAGCAACTCCTAGAGTGAAACGGAAGGTGAAGCCAGATGAAGAAGGTTCAGATTTCGATTCAGCACGGTGCAGAGTACGTATGCACCAAATTGGGCGATGTGGTCACCGCGATTCAGCAGGTAGCCATCGTCAAAGGCTTGCCGATGTGGGAGGTTGAACGCAAGATCGGCTCCGGCATTCGCAAACGCCTGATTGTCTCGGCACGCACCCTGTTGCCGGTCCAGCCGCTTCCCTCAGCGGTCTGAGTCCTCGCCTGGCGGCGTGCCGGGTTGCCCTAGCCGACGGTAGAGCGTGCGCTCCGACATCCCGAGATGTCGGGCGAGCGCCTTCCGATTGCCGGGAAAGTTTCTGGCAAGCTCGCGCAGCTCGGCTTCGGTCAACGGCAGTTTTCTGGCCGAATTCCGGTGCGACTGAAAGCCACTGACGGGCTGGCTGGTCGCGCTTTCCGTGGGGAGGTGGCGAATCTCGATTTCCTCGCCGTCTGACAGCAGACAGGCGCGTTCAAGCACATTGCGCAGCTCCCGAACGTTGCCGGGAAAGTCGTGATGACGCAGCCAGTCACGCGCATCTCCGCTCAGCTGTAATTTGCGCCCATTGTCGACCTGCGGCAGCAGGCTCTCGGCAATCACGAGTACATCCTCCCCGCGTTCCCGCAAGGGGGGTAAAAAAATCGGAAAAACATTGAGTCGATAATAGAGATCCTGGCGGAAGCTCCCCGCGGCCACCATTTCCAGCAGTGGCCGGTGCGTTGCCGACACGATGCGGATGTCCGCCTGCCGCAATTCGGTGGAGCCGACGCGGCGGAAGGTGCCGGTTTCCAGCAAGCGCAGCAGTTTGACCTGGATCGACAGCGGAATGTCGCCGACTTCATCGAGAAACAGCGTGCCTCCCGAGGCCGCCTCGACCAAGCCCGTTTTTCGGGTCACGGCACCGGTGAAGGCACCGCGTTCGTGGCCGAATAATTCACTTTCGAAGAGCGTTTCTGCCAGTCCGGAACAGTCGACCGCAACGAAGGGCCGCTCAATGCGCCGGCTGAGCTGGTGAATGGCATGGGCCACCAGTTCCTTGCCAGTGCCGGATTCCCCCTGAAGCAGGACAGCGGCTTCCGCCGGCGCAACCCGCGCCACCAGTTCCATCATCGCCATGAAAGCGGGGGAACGCCCGATCAATCCACGTGCGTGTTCGTCAGTCCGGGGTACCGGCAGGGGGGCGATTTTCTCGATGAAATAGGCGATTTCACCCCCACTGTTGCGAATCGGGGTGAGTTCGATGTTCTCGAAATGTTCGCCGAGAGGGGTGTGGTGCAGATGGACCACGCGTTCCCGCGCACCGGATTTCAGGCTGCGCTGCAAGGGGCAGGATTCTCCCGCCTGGTCACAGGGTAGGGCATAGCGGTGTGAGACTTCGTAGCAGCGCTGTCCCACCACGCATTGCTGTCCTTCCCATTTTTTTCGATAAGCCTTATTGGCAGCGAGGATGCGGTATTGGCGGTCACACAGGATGTGTGGCTCGCTGAGCGATTCAAGAAATGAGGCCAATTCGACCGGGGGGGAAAGGCTGTCTGCCATAGTCTGCCAATTTTTCGTTAAGTGCTGCCATATGCTGTCACATTGGCAGTATCTGTACCAGTTCAGCT
>JAKLLI010000115.1 GCA_023150195.1 Azonexus sp. | reverse complement strand
TTGCTGGCCCGTTCATCGGCGGAACAATTCAGCTCGCCCTTTTCGCGGCGCTGGAAATACTCGGTCTGGAAGGTGAAATTCTGGTAACGGGGATTGCCGGCCGGCGCCCATTTCCAGACAAAGTCGGCGATCACGGTCGAGGAATCGCCGGAAAACTTGCCCAGCGCTTCCAGCCCGCCCAGATCCTCAAAGTGGGCTTCGCGATCCCGCGCCGCCGTCTTCAGCCAGGACAGTCCGGCCCGCCATTCATTGGAAATACCGGCTTCGCCACCGAGATGGGCGAACAGCGCCCCGGCGCCGCTGCCATTCTTGTTGCGATCCGATCCCGGGAAACTCGCCCCGCGCCCGAATTCCGCGCCAAATTCCAGGAACAGCGGCGTCGGTGCCAGCCATTTCAGTTGAACGCCATCCTGGGTGTAACTGCCATGCGTACCAAACATGGCCTGATACATCAGCGGGGCATCGGCAAACGCCCAGGTGTGTGGATGCTGCTCGTTGAGATAGCCGATGCCGGAACGCAAGCGCCCGCCCTTCAGGCCAAACCCTTGCCCCAGCCCGAGCGACTGGAACCAGGCTTCCTCGACTTCCGCCGACCCATCGAGCGCCGCAATGATGGCTTGGGCGCGCCAATGGGGATCGACGTTGGCGGAAATCACCAGTTCGGTGTGGTCGACCGAGAAACCCCGCTTGTTGACCCCCTCGATGGCGCCATCCGCGTGAGCATGGCCACCGGCCGGCACGAAGCCGGTGATGCCGCGCTCGGCGACATCCTTCATATTTTTGTACTGACCTTGCAGGATCAGCGACACCTCGGGATTGAAGCCGCTTGCGGTCGACACGGTGCGTGGCGGATTTTCCGCCGGCGGCGCCATGGAGACTGCGGGGGCCGCGGCGGGCAAAGCGGCCTGTTTGGCCTCGGCCTGAGCCAGTTTTTGTTCGAGGGCAGCAATGCGCTGCTCGTAGGTTTTTTTGATCTCGTCGATCTGGCTGCGAATGGCGGCCAGATCGGCATCGGAAGCGGCGTGTGCGCCGAAAGAGGCGGTCATCAGGGCCGCCAGCATCGTGGGTTTGAACATGAATGACTCCTGAAAACGCAAAGCGGTCGTGCAGCCGGGCCTCATCGGCACGCGCTGCGGTCAACAACACAAATTGGCGGTTTTCAGGATTGCGGCGGGCCGCGTTGATGCGCCAGCGGCGCCGGCAGCGCAGCACGGTCATTGGCGTCCGGGCACGCCGGGGCCACGCCCGGTACAGACGCCAGCGGCAGGCTGGCCATGCTCGGCAAGGCGGCGCCCAGATCATGCGCGACGAGGCACAGTTCACAGACATGCTGCGGCAGGCCGTCCTCCTGCGACACGACGTGCTCGATGGCATGCGCCCCGCTCGCCAGTTGGGCGAACAGGAGGACAACAACGAGCAGAAGATGGCGCAGGGAATTCACGAGCTTCGCTTAATCGGCTTGGACGAGCAGGCCTTTGAGGTACTCGCCTTCCGGAAAGTTCAGCGCTACCGGATGGTCCGCCGTCCCCGACAGGCGCCGCACGATACGCGCCTCGCGTCCAGCATCAATTGCCGCCGAGGAGACGATTTTCTGGAACAACTCCAGCCCGATGCCGCCGGAACAGGAATAGGTCATCAGCAAGCCGCCGGGCCGCAGCAACCGGAAGCCGAGAATATTGATGTCCTTGTAGGCGCGTGCCGCCCGATCCGCATGGGCCGCAGAGGGCGCAAACTTGGGCGGATCCAGCACAATCAGGTCGAAGGTTTTGCCGGCCTTGCGGAAATCGCGCAAGGCCTGGAAAACGTCTGCCTCCAGCCATTCGGCGCGCTCGGCAGGCAACTGCGGATTCAAGGCCAGATTGGCTTGCGCCTGAACGAGTGCGGGGCCGGAAGAGTCGATGGAGAGCACGCTTTTCGCACCGCCAGCCAGTGCCTGCAAGGAGAACCCGCCGGTATAGCAAAAACAGTTGAGGATGTCCTTGTCGGCAGCGACACTGCGCAACCACGCCCGGTTATCGCGCTGATCCAGATAAAACCCGGTTTTGTGCCCAGCGACCACGTCGACTGCCAGTTGCACCCCGTGCTCGTCAATACTCAGACCCGCGCCTGGCGCCTCGCCATGCAACCAGCCCACGACCGGCTGCAGGCCTTCCAGCGCACGCACTTCGGAATCCGAACGCTCGTAAATACGGGCACAGCCCGTCGCCTTGATCAGGCCGGCGACAATCGCCTTGCGCCACTTGTCGGCACCGGCGGAAGTCAATTGCACCACGACGGTATCGCCATACTGATCGGCAATGATGCCGGGCAGGCCATCCGACTCGGCGTGAATCAGGCGCAAGCCTGCCTGGCCGCGCAACTCGGGCAAGGCCTGGCGGCGGGCCACCGCCAACGCAATCCGCCGCTTGAAGAAGGCATCATCGACCGACTCGTCCGGATCGAAGGTCCAGAAGCGGGCACGGATCTGCGATTCCGGGCTATACGCCGCCCGCCCCAGCGGGCGCAGGTTATCGGCCAGTACCTCGACGGTATCGCCGGGCCGTGCCCGCCCTTCCAGACGCCCCACCGAACCGGCAAACAGCCAGGGATGGCGCTGTTTGATCGCCGAACGCTCCTTGCCGGGCATGAGTATCAACTGCGCCATGCTTTCCTCGCTTCAAATGCGCTGCCAAAAATGCAAGAAGCCCCGGTTACCTTGCGATAACCGGGGCCCTGAATACGGTAGGACGCTTAGCTGCCCAGCTGCTTGCGATTGCGCTGATGGCATTCGACAGCGTACATGGTCTTGAACAGGGTCTTGCCCTGGCCCTTGAACAGGCGCTTGACGGACTTGGAAACGCAGCGACGTTCCAGAATGTTGCGACGGGTGCGGTTGATGGCCATGGATGACTCCGGAATTCGGCAAATTTTGAAAGACGCGAATCATAGCGAGTGACGCGGAGAACGTCAATTACCGCTTGATTTTTTGTGCTTTTTGCGGGTTGACCGAACACGCTCAGCGTTTGGCGCGCGGATGCGCCTTGTCGTACACGCTGGCCAGATGCTGGAAATCGAGATGGGTATAGACCTGGGTCGAGGCAATACTGGCATGCCCCAGCATTTCCTGAACGGCCCGCAGATCGCCGGATGACTGCAGCACATGCGAGGCGAAGGAATGGCGCAGCATGTGGGGATGCACATGGCGCGGCAGGCCCAGACGAATGGCGCGCTGCGCCAGCCTGAGCTGCACCATGCGCAGCGAAATCCTTTGCCCACGCCGGTTAACGAACAATGCCACTTCGGAGGCAGCCGCCAGGCTGTCGCGGATTTCGGCCCAGGCACGCAAGGCTGCGCAGGCCTGACGGCCCACCGGCACCAGGCGTAACTTGGCGCGCTTGCCTAGTACCCGCACCTCGTTGTCGTGCAGGATGCTATCCAGCGCCTCACGGTTGAGCGCCACCAGTTCAGCGAGGCGCAGGCCGGACGAATACACCAGTTCGAACATCGCCAAATCGCGAACCTCAAGGCGCGAATCGTCTTCATCCAGCGGCATCAGCAGACGCGCCGCTTCATCAACAGACAGGGCATTCGGCAAGCGCCGTGGCGACTTGGGCGGACGCAGCCCTTCGCATGGATTCGCCGGGATGGCTCCGCGCTCGCCCAGCCAGCCAAAGAAGCTGCGCCAGGCCGACAGGATGCGACCCAGCGAACGCCCGGACAGCCCCTGCCCGTGCAGTTGTGCCACAAAGCGGCGGACTTGATGAACACTGAGCGTTTCGAGCGGCTGCTCACCCAGCAGATGGCTCAACTTGCCCAGATCGCGCCGGTAATTACTGACCGTATGCGGCGACAGACGGCGCTGGGCCGATAATTCAGCCAGCCAGCCGTCGACCGCAATCAAGGCGCTCACAACGTGCTGCGCGTCACCCGGGCCAAAGCGGCCGACACCATTTCGCCAATCCGCTCCAGGTAGAGCGTGCCCATCTCGGCGTAAAAGCGCTGGCTTTCTTCGCTGCCCAAGGCGACCAGGCCGATCGTGCCGCCGCCGTTGCGCAAGGCAATCAGCGCCTGCGAACGGATATGCGGCGCATGTTCGCCAAACCAGCTGGCCGTACCGAACCCTGCGGTCGACCCGCAATACGGGCGGGAAAGCGTTTCGGCAAACACCTGCAACTCTTCGCTCACTGCGGCAAATTCCGGCAAATCCTCGATGCCGGCTGGCTTGTCCCACAGGCGCAGCGCCACATGCGGGACGGAGAAATCATCGCGCAGGTGGAAATTGAGCAAATGGATGACGGCCTGAAAGGTTTCCGCAGCAATCAGACCGACAGCCAGGCGATGCACCTTCTCGCTGATCTGATCGTTCTCCTCACCAAAGGCGATCAATTCGCTCAGCTTGGTCTCGGTGGCCCGGTTTTTTTCGCGAAGGGTCAGCATCTGGCGCTCGGCCAGCGATACCGTCCGCCCACCGTGCGGATGCGGCAGGAAAATCTGCGACATCAGGTCAGCGTAACGCTCGAAAAACGAGGGATTATTTTTCAGGTACTCGGCAATTTCTTCCGGAAACATGGCGCTCATAGTTCAATTTCTCCGCTGAAAACGGTCACGGCGGGACCGGTCATCATCACCGGTCGCCCTTCGCCGCCCCAGGCAATCGTCAAATCGCCGCCCCGCGTGCTTACACGCACCGGCGAGGACAACAGCCCCCGGCGGATACCGGCCACGGCCGCCGCACAGGCACCGGTCCCACAGGCCAGGGTTTCGCCGGCACCACGCTCAAACACCCGCAAGCGGATCGCATGGGCATCCACAATCTGCATGAACCCCGCGTTCACCCGCTGCGGGAAACGTTCATGGTTCTCGATCAGGGGCCCATGGGCAGCCACCGGTGCCGAATCCACACTCTCCACCACCTGCACCGCATGCGGATTGCCCATGGAGACCACGCTGATCTCCAGCGTCTCATCCGCCACATCCAGGTTGTAGATCACCACGTCTTCCTCGTGGAGAAAGGGAATTTCCTGCGGCGAAAATCGCGGCACCCCCATGTCGACCGTGACATTGCCATCGCCCTCCAGGCGCGGCGCGATGATGCCCTTCATGGTTTCAACACGGATTTCGCGCTGATCGCTCAGTCCCTGATCGTGTACGAAACGGGCAAAGCAGCGCGCCCCGTTGCCGCATTGCTCCACTTCGCCGCCATCGGCATTGAAGATACGGTAGCGAAAATCGACACCGGCCTGTTGCGCTGGTTCAACCAGCAAAATCTGGTCGCAACCCACGCCGAAATGGCGATCGCCCAGATAGCGCAATTGCTCGGGCGTCAGGGCAATCTGTTGCCGCACACCGTCGAGGACAACGAAATCGTTGCCCAGACCATGCATCTTCGTAAATTTGAGTTTCACTGTATGCCCCGCCACGTTAATTTAAAAAAAGCATAGCAGAGCCAAACAGTTGGCTCAAATTGTTAAAGTTTTTTCTCCATCACGAAGTCATCCATCACGTAACCGTGACCAATGTCGTCAACCGTCGTCGTGCGCACGGCGAAACCGTACTTCATGTAGGAATTGATGGCCTTTTCGTTACGCTTGTTCACCTGCAGGATGACGCAGGGGTAACCCAACTTGCGCGCCCGCTCCGCCACATGCGCGATCAACTGACCACCCACGCCTTTGCGCTGCACCTCGGGGTGAATGTAGAGCTTGTCGAGCTTGAATTCCCCTTTGTAGATTTCGCTGAAGGCAAAACCCACACGGCGGCCGTCATGGAAAGCCTGATCCAGCCATTTGTCCGCATCTTCGATGTCGTCGTAGAGGCGTTCATGGCCGTAACGCTGCTCCAGCATGAAGTCGATCTGGTCCTGCGTAATGATGCCAGGATAGGTCGCCTGCCAGATTTCACGGGCCAATGCAGAAACCGCAGGCACATCGGGCGGCGTGATGGGACGGATTTCGATAGTCAGACTGCTCATTTGTAAAACCTCTGTTCTCCGGGTGGCCGGGTTTTGAAACGTTTGTGCAACCAGTAATACTGTTCAGGCATGCGCAAGACTTGGGATTCGATGAAGCGGTTCATGAAAAGGGTATCAGCCTCGACATTCTCGCCGGGGAAATTTTCCCATGGCGGCATGACTTCGACTTCATAACCGTCCGGCCGCATGTGAGCGATGCAGGGCACCACGCGCGCGCCAGTCAGCCGGACAATGCGCGATAGCGCCGGAATCGTTGCCGCCGGCACGCCAAAGAAGGGGACAAAAATCGATTCCTTGGGCCCGAAATCCATGTCCGGCAGGTAATAAAAGCGGAAGCCATCCTTCATCGCCTTGATGATCTTGCGCAAGCCATCCTGACGCGACAGCAAGACCACGTCGGTAAAACGCGCCCGACCGTCGT
>JAKLLI010000114.1 GCA_023150195.1 Azonexus sp. | reverse complement strand
GCTCAACAACCGCCGGGTGAACTGCAAGGCATTCTCCAGCGGCTGCGCCTGGCGCTGCAGCTTGGCCAGCAGGCTGGCGCCCAGCCACAACTGGTACAGCGTTTGCGCCGTGGCGGCGGCATCCAGCGGCGGGATCGAACCATCGGCCATGCCGGTTTCGAGCAACCGGGCAATGCGGCTGACGATCTGCCCGGTGCCGTCGCGCAGCGTTTCGCGCATCGGATCGGACAAATCCGCCACCTCTCCGCCCAGCTTGACCACCAGACACTGCTGCTCGGCGCACGCCGCCTGCTTGTCCAGCCAGCGCTGCCAATAACACGCCAGCCGCTCCTGCGCACTCAGCACCTCGGCCGCGAACAGCGCATCGAGATCGGCCAGGTAACGCGCGAAGTAATCCGCCAGCAAGGCCTGCCCGTACTGCTCCTTGGACTCGAAGTAATGGTAGAACGACCCCTTGGGCACCCCGGCCGCCGTCAGAATCTCGTTCAACCCAACACTGGCAAAGCCCTTGCCAGCAATGATGCGCTGGCCGGTTTCAAGGACATGCTGGCGGGTGTTGTCGTGGCGGGTTTTCATGGGGTGGGATTGTGCGCTTGATTAGACTGGTCGTCTAGTATTTGTGGGGGACTGCTCGTCGGCCTTGTGTTGAGCTCTGTTCTAAGGCCGACGAGCAGTCCATTAGGTGTAAACATTGCTGCTTCCTGTTGGCCCAATCTTCCCGTCACAATTCTTAACCCACCTCCCTCCCCACGCCGGTACGATGGCCTCTTTCCCCTCAGGAGCGAATCATGGGTCTTCTCGATCAGGTAGTCGGCGGGCTGGCCGCCAATGCACTCGGCGGCAAGGGTAACGGGCTGGCAGACATGGCCATGCAGTTGGTCAATCAGTATCCGGGCGGCCTTGGCGGGCTGGTGCAGGCCTTTCAGCAGGGGGGGCTGGGCGAAATCGTCAATTCCTGGGTGTCGACCGGCAAGAACCTGCCCGTGTCGGGCGATCAGTTGAGCGCGGTGCTGGGGAGTGATTTCCTCGGCAAGCTGGCGGGGCAGGCGGGTGTGGCGCCGCAGGAGGTGTCCAACGGGCTGGCCGATTTTCTGCCCGGGTTGGTCGATCAACTGACCCCCAATGGCCAGTTGCCGCAAGGTGGGGATTTGCTTGCCCAAGGCTTGGGCATGCTCAAAAAGGGCGGATTGTTCGGTTGATTGCTGCCTGAATCAAGGAGATGCGCATGAAAACTCAAGGTACACGCTGGATCGCCGCGCTGGCGGCGGGGAGCCTGTTGGCTGGTTGCGCCAGCATGGACGAAGGCCAACGGACAACCGCCACGGGCGCGGCGATTGGCGCTGTCGCCGGGGCGGTGCTGGGCGGTGTCACCGCGGGTGGCAACAAAGGCAAAAGCGCGGCGACGGGTGCGGCCATTGGTGCCGCTTTGGGTGCCGGTGGCGGTTATTTGTGGTCGCGCCACATGGCGGAACAGAAGGCGGCGATGGAGCAGGCCACCGCGGGCACGGGCATTGGTGTGACGCAGACGGCGGATAACGAACTGAAGCTGGAAATTCCCAGCGATGTCTCGTTCGATTCCGGGCGCTACGACATCAAGCCGGGCCTCCACGCGGTGCTGGATCGTTTTGCGAGCACGCTCAATCAGCACCCGGTCACCCAGGTGCGTGTGGTCGGACACACCGATAACGTTGGCAGCGATGCGGTCAACAATCCGCTGTCGGTGAATCGTGCGGCGTCTACGCGGGATTATCTGGTGTCGCGTGGTGTGGCGCCCAGCCGCATTGCCATTGATGGTCGCGGTTCGCATGAGCCAATTGCCGATAACGGCAGTGCGGCAGGGCGGGCAAAAAACCGGCGCGTCGAAATCTTTGTCAGCGAAGGCGGCCGTTAAGCCGCCGCCGCAGCCGGGCCGCGTTAGAGAAAGCGTTCCAGCAGCACGTTCAGAAAGCGCCGGCCCTTTGCGGTCGGCGCAATTTTTTCCGCGCTCAGGGTGAGCAGCCCTTCCGCTGCGGCGGCCTTCAATTGCGGCAGGATCACGGTCAACGGCCGGGAAGTGCGCAATTCGAAGAGCGTGGGGGCAAAGCCTTCACTCAGGCGCAGCGCGTTCATCATGAATTCGAAGGACAATTCTGCGGCGGCGATGTCGTGGGCTTCCTGAATCGGCTGGCCGGCACGGATGGCGTCCAAATAGGCTTTGGGATGCTTGTGGCGCATCTGGCGCAACACGCGGTCGTGCAGCGTCAGCTTGGAATGGGCGCCGGCGCCGATGCCGAGATAGTCGCCAAAATGCCAGTAATTGAGGTTATGCAGGCATTGGCGGCCCGCTTGGGCAAAGGCCGAGGTCTCGTAGTTGGCATAGCCAGCGGCGGCCAGCTTGGTCTCGATGGCGTCCTGCATGTCGGCGCACAGGTCGCCTTCGGGCAGGTCGGGCGGGAAGGCGGCGAAGTGCGTGTTTGGCTCCAGCGTCAGCTGGTAGCAGGAGAGGTGCGGCGGCGCGAAGGACAGCGCGGTGTCGATGTCGGCGAGCGCTTGCGCTAGCGTTTGATTCGGCAGGCCGTACATCAGGTCGAGATTGAAGCGCTCGAAATGCTCGGCAGCCAGCTGCGCCGCACGCTTCGCGTCAGCGCTGCCGTGAATGCGGCCCAGTGCTTTGAGGTGTTCGTCGTTGAAACTCTGGATGCCAAGGGAAAGGCGATTGACCCCGGCGGCACGGAAGCCCGCAAACTTCTCCGCCTCGACCGTGCCGGGGTTGGCTTCCAGCGTGATTTCGGCTTCCGGCGACAGCATGGCCAAAGCCCGGAAGGCGCCGATCAGTTCGTCGACGGCCCCCGGTGACAGCAGGCTGGGCGTGCCACCGCCGAAGAACACCGTGTGAACCGGTCGGCCCCAGATCAGCGGGAGGGCGGATTGCAGGTCGGCAATCAGCGCGTCGACGTACTCGCGCTCGTTAAAACCCGCTCCCGCTTCGTGCGAATTGAAATCGCAATACGGACACTTGCGCACGCACCACGGGATATGGACGTAGAGCGAGAGGACCGGGGACTTGCGGAACTCGAGCGGATTTTCGGGGTTTTGCACGGTCGACCGCGGGGTTTCGGCAAAAATCGGGATGGTCTTGGCCACGTTCAGAGTTCTGGCAAGCGTTGAATCAGTTGCTGCATCGCCTGACCCCGATGCGAGACGCGGTTTTTCGTGTCGGCTTCGAGTTCGGCGGCGGTTTTGCCGAATTCCGGGACGAAGAACAAGGGGTCGTAGCCGAAGCCGCCATCGCCGCGATAGTCGTCCACAATTTCGCCATGCCAGTTGCCTTCCGCAATGATGGGCTGCGGGTCGTTGGCGCTGCGGCAGAGGACGAGGCAACTGACAAAATGGGCGCGGCGGTCCGCTTGGCCGTGCAAGTCGGCGAGCAGTTTTTCGTTGTTGCGGGCATCCGATTTGGGTTCGTCGGGCGAGGTTTGCGCATAACGGGCGGAAATCACGCCGGGGGCGCCGCCGAGCGCCTTGACGCACAGGCCGGAGTCATCGGCCAGCGCCGGCAGGCCGCTGTGCTGGGCGGCGTGGCGGGCCTTGGCCAGCGCGTTTTCGACGAAGGTGGCGTGCGGTTCTTCCGCTTCCGGGATGCCGAGCTGTCCTTGCGGGATGACTTCAAAGCCGAGCGGCGCGAGCAGGGCGTTGAGCTCCTTCATCTTCTTGGCGTTGTTCGAGGCGAGGACGAGTTTTTGCATGGCGAGTCCAATCCGGGCGTCTGAAAAAGAAAAAATCCTGCGGTCGACCGCAGGATTTCGCAAAAAACGGTTCAGCCGGCCAGCGCGCTTTGCTGTTCGGCGACCAGTTGGCGGATACCCATCTGCGCGAGATCCATCAGCATGTTCATCTGCTCGCGGCTGAAGGGTTCGCCTTCGGCAGTGCCCTGCACTTCGACGATGCCGCCCTGGCCGGTCATGATCACGTTCATGTCGGTATCGCAGTTGGAGTCTTCGGGGTAGTCGAGGTCGAGGACCGGGCTGCCTTCGAAAATGCCCACCGAGATGGCGGCGACGTGGTCCTTGACGGGGTTTGCGGTCAACTTGCCGGCTTGCACCAATTTCTCGCAGGCCTCGTAGAGCGCGATCCACGCACCGGTGATGGACGCGCAGCGCGTGCCGCCATCGGCTTGCAGGACATCGCAGTCGAGGGTGATCTGGCGTTCGCCGAGCGCCTTCAAATCGGTGACGGCACGCAGGCTGCGACCGATCAGGCGCTGGATTTCCTGGGTGCGGCCCGTTTGCTTGCCTTTGGCTGCCTCGCGGGCGCTGCGGGTGTGCGTGGCGCGCGGCAGCATGCCGTATTCGGCAGTCACCCAGCCCTGGCCTTTACCCCGCAGGAAAGGCGGCAGGTTTTCTTCGACGGAAGCGGTGCACAGTACGCGCGTGTCGCCCATTTCGATCAACACCGAGCCCTCGGCGTGACGGGTGAAATTGCGGGTGATACGGACGGCGCGGAGCTGGTCCGGCTGGCGTTGGCTGGGTCGCATGAAACTTCCTTATTTGCGGGGGGTGTATTTGTCGATGGCCGCGCGAATTTCCTCGATGGCCTGCTCGATTTCGTCGTCGGACAGATCGCTGCGATAGGCCGGGTTGCGGCCGAATTCGTCCAGCTTGGTGGTGACTTCGTCCTGGGTCATGGTCTGCGTCGAGATCGCCGTACTGCTTTCTTCGACATAGCTTTCCTCCCAGCGCACCGCGACCACGGACAGGTTATCGCCGCGCGGCCCGGCCTTGGTTTCGGCCTGGGACAGAAGCATGGGGACCACTTGCAACAGGTTGTTGCCCTTGAGTGCGGTGGCCATCTCTTCGCCCGGGGTGATGCCCCACAGGCCGTCGGTGCAGAGCAGGACAACGTCGCCGTGTTCCAGCGGCGTTTTTCGGGAAAAGTCGATTTCCGGCGTGGTCGGGCTGCCCAGACAGCTGTAAATCTTGTTGCGCTCCGGATGCGTGGCTGCCTGCGCCGGGCTGACCAAGCCTTCTTCCATCAGCAACTGAAAGCGGGAATGGTCTTTGGTTTGGGCAATGACCTTGCCGCCGCGAATGAGGAAGAGACGGGAATCGCCAGCGTGCGCCCAGTAAGCGACGTTGTCCTGCACGATACAGGCGACACAGGTGGTGCGCGGCGAATCGTCGAGGCGATGACGTTCGGCGTAGTCGAGAATGGAGTGATGGGCATTGGTCATGCCCTTTTGCAGAAAGCGGAAAGGGTCGGCCAGCAGCGGCCGCGCTTCGCGCTGAAAGCCATCGGCCAGCGTCTGGATCGCAATTTGCGCCGCGACTTCGCCGTAGTGGTGGCCGCCCATGCCGTCGGCAATCACCATCAGCAGGGCGTCGCGGGAATAACTGTAGGTCGTGCGGTCTTCGTTGTTGGCCCGGCCACCTTGCCGGCTTTCCTGGTAAATGCTGAATCTCATCGCGGCTGATTCCCGAATTTTTCGACAAAGCGGCCGATCCAGCCCGGCTCAGGCTTGTTGGCCGGCGCGGGAGTTTCGGCAACCAGTGCCTTTTGCAGCGTGAACACGCTTTGCGGACGATATAAGTGGTTCAGGTTGAGGCACCAGTCGATGATTTCGAGCAGGCGGTCGGAAAACTGGCCTTCCCAGCGCACCATGGCGGGCGTCAGGGTGTCTTTCTTGAGGCGTTCATCGGCGGCCGGGGGCGCATTGCCGGCCAGGCAGGCATACATCGTGGCGCCAACACTGTAAATATCGCTCCAGGGGCCGAGATCCTTGCGATTGCCGTAATGCTCGGGGGAGGCAAAGCCCGGGGTGTACATCGGCTTGAGCATGGGCTGATCCGAAGCCAGCGTCTGGCGTGCGGCACCAAAATCGATCAGGACCGGGGAATTGTCGGCGCGCAGATAAATATTGGAGGGCTTGATGTCGAGATGCAGCAGTTTGTGTGAATGGACTTCTCTCAGGCCATTCAACATGCGCGTGAAAATGCTGCGCATGTAGCGTTCGGACATCAGGCCCTTGCGGCGCTGGATGAATTCCTGGAGGGTGCGGCCATGTTCGTACTCCATGACCATATAGACCGTCTCGTTGGCCCGGAAGAAATTCAGCACGCGAATCACGTTCGGGTGAGACAGCTTGGCCAGCGCCCGACCTTCTTCAAAAAAGCATTTCATCCCGTAGCGGAAGGCGCCCAGATGATCGGCCGTGATGAGCGGCTTGATCTCTCCTTTGGCGCGAAGCGCGAGGCTGTTCGGCAAGTATTCCTTGATGGCGACCTGGCGACCGCTGGGGTCGTTGGCGAGGTAGACGATCGAAAAACCGCCGAGCGACAGCTGGCGGTCGATGGTGTATTCCTCTAATTGATGGCCGCCGGGGAGGGCGTGGTTGGCTTGTTGAGCCATTGATCTCGCGGTTATGATGCAATCGACAGGCATT
>JAKLLI010000113.1 GCA_023150195.1 Azonexus sp. | reverse complement strand
ACGGCCGGATTTTCTGTTGAGAAAATGCTGGCTGTGCTGCGTTTACCGCAGCAAGCCTTTCAGCGCATACAGGGCATCCAGCGCTTCACGTGGTGTCAGGCTATCGGGATCAATGGCATTCAGTTCGTCCAGGACCGGATGGGTGGGGGGCAATATTTCGGGTTCCGGCACGTCGACCGTAAAGTCCTGGGCAAAGAGGTCCGGCTGTAGCGGATCGATCGCGGCACGCTGTTCGAACTCGCGCAGCTGCTTGCGGGCGGCACGCACGACGGTGCAGGGCATGCCGGCCAAGGCGGCGACCTGAATCCCGTAACTTTGATTGGCCGGCCCTTCTTCAACGGCGTGCATGAACACGATGCGATCATTGTGTTCAACCGCACCCAGGTGCACATTGGCCAGTTCGCTGTATTCATGCGACAGGCGGGTGAGTTCGAAGTAATGGGTGGCGAACAGTGTCAGGCTGCGATTCTTGTCGATCAGATGGCGCAGGATGGCAAAGGCCAGCGCCATGCCGTCAAAGGTGGAGGTGCCGCGACCGATTTCATCCATCAGCACCAGGCTGTTGGCCGTGGCGTGATGCAGGATGGCGGCTGCTTCGGTCATTTCGACCATGAAGGTCGAGCGCCCGGAGGCCAGATCGTCCGAGGCGCCGATGCGGGTGAAAATGCGATCCAGCGGGCCAAGCACGCAGCGGTCGGCGGGCACGTAACTGCCGATATGGGCGAGCAGGGCAATCAGTGCCACTTGCCGCATATAGGTCGATTTACCGCCCATGTTCGGGCCGGTGATTAACAACAGACGACGTGAATCGGCCAGCCGGCAATCGTTGGCAATGAAGCTTTCTGCCTGTTGCGCGAGTTCGTTCTCGACCACCGGGTGGCGACCCCCTTCAATCAGCAGTTGTGCGGTCGACACCTCACCGTCGGCAAATTCCGGTTTGCACCAGTTCCGTTTGAGCGCGGATTCAGCAAAACAGGCCAGTAAATCCAGCTGGGCGACAGCGCGGGCGATGGTTTGCAGTGTCGGCACCACCGGCAGCAGGGCATCGAGAATGTGCTCGTACAGCAATTTCTCCCGCGCCAGTGCGCGTTCCTGAGCTGACAAGGCCTTGTCCTCGAAGGCCTTTAGTTCCGGCGTGATGTAGCGTTCCGCATTTTTGAGTGTCTGACGCCGGCGATAGTCCTCGGGAATCTTGTCGGTGTTGGCGTGCGTGACTTCGATGTAGAAGCCATGCACCTTGTTGAATTCGACCTTGAGGCTGGCAATGCCGGTGCGCTCGCGTTCCCGCACTTCCATATCGACGAGATAGGCGCCGCAGTTATCGTTGAGGCCCCGCAATTCGTCCAGATCAGGATCGAATCCGGGCGCGATCACGCCCCCATCGCGAACCTGTGCCGCTGGCTCCGCTGCGATGGCGCGGATCAGCAGATCAAGTACCTCGTTGGGCGTCGACAGTTCTGCATGGGCCTGGGTGAGTAGCACGGCAGCGCTGCCCGCCAGCGGGGCCTGCAAGGCTGGCAGGCGCATCAGCGATTCGCGCAATGCGGCCAGATCCCGCGGGCGGGCATTACGCAGCGCGATCCGACCGGCGATGCGCTCGATATCGGCAATGCCGCGCAGGGCTTTTCTGACTTCACCGGCCAGTTGACCGTAATCGGCCAGCAGGGCCTCGACAGCACCGTGGCGGGCGGCGGGAATGGCGCGGTCGCGCATTGGGTGATGCAAGGTGTGGCGCAGCAAGCGCGAGCCCATGCTGGTCACGCAGTGGTCCAGCAGTGAGAACAGGGTTGGCGAGGGCTGTCCGCGCAGGGTTTCCGTCAATTCGAGATTGCGACGCGTGGCGAGATCGAGGCCGAGATAGGCGCCCTCGATTTCCACGGTCAACCCGCGCAAGTGCGGCAATTTTCCGGACTGCGTGGCCTGCGCATATTGCAGCAAGGCGCCCGCTGCCGCGACGGCCGGCTTCAGCCCATCGGCACCAAATCCCGCCAGGGAAGCCACTTCAAACTGCTCGCACAACAAACGGCGCGCTGAGTCGAAATCGAAATACCAGTCGGGTTGGCGGGTGCGTGCGCCATCAAAGCCAAAGCTGGGCGTCCAGCTTTCCGGATAGAGAATCTCTGCCGGGCGGATACGTTCCAGCGTGGCGGGAATCTGATCAGCAGCCACTTCGAGCAGGATGAATTCGCCACTGGCCAGGTTGAGGCGCGCGATCCCGGCGGTATTGCGTAGTGTGGTGACGGCCAGCAACCAGAGATCCTGTTTGTCATCGATCAGCGCGGCATCCGTCAGCGTGCCCGGCGTGACGATACGCGCCACCGCCCGTTCAACCGGCCCCTTGCTGGTCGCCGGATCGCCAATCTGCTCGCAAATCACGGCCGATTCGCCCAATTTCACCAGCCGCGCCAGGTAAGGCTCCAGCGAGTGGAAGGGCACACCGCACATCTTGATTGGCACCCCGGCCGACTGCCCGCGCGTGGTCAGCGTGATGTCCAGCAGCCGCGCCGCCTTCTCGGCGTCCTCGTAGAACAGCTCATAGAAATCGCCCATGCGGTAGAAGAGCAGGGTGTTTTTATGATTTTTCTTGAGCTTTAGATATTGAATCATCATAGGCGTATGGCCCGCGAACTCCGGATCAACGTCGACGGCTATTTTCTTTTTATTCATTGGATTCAGTTGCTTATTTATTTTCAAGTGTAAAGGTGACGCTCATCGGCTCGCTACCTTGATGGCCCCGATAGTTCACTCGTCCGTGGTAGATAAACGGTGCTGCCTTGCCGGCAGCAAGTTTGTGGCCGCGGACAAAAAGATGAATTTTGCGTCCCGCTTTCTCATGCTCGATGATTTCCCGGCCGCGCTTGTTGCTGGGTGTGGTTGCATTTTGCGACTGCCAGTGGAAGGTGTTTTCGTCGATCCAGTAGTCAGTGTAGCGATGGTCTTCGGCTTTGCCTTGTTTGTTCAGCGTGACCAGCAAGACGTGGGCGTTTTGCTCGTTCAGGACGACGTGACCGCTATGCCAGCTGCCGGCATTGAAGATTTCACCAAACAGCCCAGGGATTTCCTCGCGCATGAATGACTGACCAACCGCCAGATCCAGCGGATCAATGATCTGTTTGAAGCGGGCGAGGGTGCGCATCGAATCGTCGGCGGGCAGGTCTTCGTATTCGGGATTGTTGGCTTTCAGGAGGTAACGGCCGGGGCCTTGTTTGACGACCACGCGCAGCAGGTACTGGTTGTCGCCATATTCGTCCTGGCGTTCGATGGCAACGGTATGGCCGTTGATTGATCCGGCGTTATTGGCGGTCAACAGCTCCAGCAGCAGGAAATCACCATCGCGGATCGGCTGTTTGCCGCCGTTCATTGAATTGCCGCTGGCTCGGGCGATGAAATGGCGGGCAGGATCGAGTTGGCCGTAAGAAAGCGGTAGCGCCCGGTGTTCCATGACTTCTGCAGAGCTGGTGCGGAAATGGCCGCAGGCAATGCGCAGATCGTCGAAGTAGGGCAGTTCGACGATCTGGCGTTGCTTCGGCGTCGGGAAGGGCAGGATTTGCGCGCTGTCGCTCTGTTGCGACTGGCGGGCTTCGTAGGTGGCGAAGCGAAAATCGATCAGTTCCTGGACCAGTTCAGCGAAGGATTCGGCCTGTTGGCTAGGGACGGTGAGCGAATTTTTGAAAATTTCACGGTCGACCGTGAAAAAAGACGATTTTTTGTCAGTGAGGTTGCCACCAATCCAGGCATTCACCGGATTTTTGCGCCAGTAACGTTGCCATTCGCTGGCGTCGCCGCTCACTTGGCGGATGTTTTCCGGCAGATCGGCGAGGAGTGGCGGGCGGCGATGCAGGATTTCCCAGGAGACGCGGGCCAGGTCGGGCAAGGGTACGTCGTTCGTCCAGCCCTTGAGTTGCTGAAAAGCTTCCAGCAGCACCATTTTGAAACTGGCGGTCATCCGGGTGGTTTCGAGTTCGACCAGGAAGGCGCGGTAGCGGTCGAGCAAGCTCCGTTCGGCGTCGCTCAAGTCGCCCATGCTTGCGACCAGGCTGAACCAGTCGCCGTATTGCTGGCGAATGCGGGTCGGTGCTGCGCCAGCGCGGTAGAACTCGGTCAGCGAGGGGCGGCGACCAAGCACCTCACGCAGTGTTGCGTAATCGTCGGCCAGGCCGTTGTTATCCAGCGATTTCAGGAAATCGATAAAGCGCAGGTCGTAATTGATGAAACAGCCATCGGGCAGCGGCCAGGTGCTTTTTTCCAGTTGCCGGGCAAAATCGACCAATTCTCGCAGTTGACCGTGCAATCCGGCCAGCGCCTGGGGTTTGTGCAGGAAGGATTTGTGATTGGCGATGAAGTCGAGCACGACCAGGCGATTTTTGCCTTCCGCGTGACGTAGACCGCGACCGAGTTGTTGCAGGAAGAGGATTTTGGACTCCGTCGGGCGCAGCATCAGTACTGTGTCGATGGCAGGCAGGTCAACGCCTTCGTTGAACAGATCGACCGAAAAAATGACCTGCAGACGGCCATCGGCCAGTTGTTGCAGCGCTTCTCCGCGAGAGAGTGCCGAACCGGCGTAGACGGCAGCCGCAACGATGCCTGCGGCGCGGAATTGTTCGGCCATGAAATCAGCGTGGCGGCGCGAGACGCAAAAGGCCAGCGTTCGGGCTTGCGCTTTATCCTGCCATTCCTTCAGCGCATGGCGGGCGCGGGCGTGGGTGGCCAGCTTGTTGACCAGCATTTCCGGATCGAACTGGCCGTTTCGCCAGGGAATTTCCCGGTAATCGACCGATTCGTCGAGGATGCCGAAATAGTGAAAGGGGACGAGAAATCCGCCATCGATGCCGGCAAACAAATTGCGTTCGAAAACCAGGTTGTCATCGCACAGCGCCAGGATGTCGGACTGATCGCTACGGTCCGGCGTCGCCGTCAGGCCGAGCAGGAAACGCGGCGTGAAGTGCTGCAGCAGACGACGGTACATTGGTGCGGCGGCGTGGTGGAATTCATCGACAACGACGTAATCGAAGTGTGTCGATGAAAATTGTTGCAGATGCCGGTCGTGGCCCAGGGTTTGGATCGAGGCGCACAGGATGTCGACTTCGGCGTCGCGTTGGCGGCCGGTGTAAAGGCCGATGCTGGTTTGGGGGCGAATGCGCAGGAAGGTGCTGGCGGCCTGGTTGAGAATTTCTTCGCGGTGAGCGACGAAAAGAATGCGTCGGGCCTGCGCTTGTTGCGTATCGAAGGCGGCCAGCCAGGTTTTACCCAGCCCGGTCGCCAGTACGACCAAGCCACGCTGATAGCCCTCCAACCGGGTGTCGCGTAGCGCGGCCAGCGCATCGCGCTGGATATCGGTTGGGATTGGCGGTGGGTCGTCATCCTTGCTGCCGAGTGAGACAGGCAGCAAAGCGGGTAGCGATATGGGTTTGCGCCTCGCTTCGTAGGCGCTGATCCAGTCGTCGCTGAGCGTGACGCAGCGCGGATCAGCAAACTGCGTTTCAAAACGTGATCGAGCTTCGATAAACCCGTTGTCGCCGGGGTAGTCGATGCGGTAGTTCCATTCCAGGCCGTCGGTCAGCGCAGGGCGACTGATGTTGCTCGAACCGATGAAGGCAGTGCCGTGCATCTGCCCGTCGCGAAAGTGCGCGAACAGGTAAGCCTTCATGTGGAAGCTCTGCCCGGCGGTTTCATACACCTTGATCTGTGCCCCTTGCGATTGCAGCAGCATCAATTGACGCAGTGCTTCCGGGTCGGTTACGTCGAGATAATCGCTAGTCAGAATGCGCAGACGAACTGGGTTTGCCGGCGTGGCTCGTGCCAGTGCTTCCTGAAAATCGGGCATCAACAGGCGTAGACCGCTGGATTTGATGAAAGCGACGGTCATGTCGATTTCGTCGGCCCGTGCGATGGCTTGCGAGAGTTGCGGCAGAAAAGGATGATCGCGGCCGCCGATGATCAGTTTTTCGTGCGGCACGGGGGCGCGGAAAAGCAAGGCATTCAGCCAGCGCTCGCTGCGATCCGGGCGTTGATCTTCTGTGATCCAGGTTTCGCTCGAAACTATGTCGGGAATGACGGTCAGCCATTCAGCCAGGCGGCTTTCGTTGGCATCGGTGAAGTGCCGCCCACCGTGTTGACGCTCGCCTGCGCCATATTTGAAGCTCAGATAAAACACACCACCCGGTTTTAGTGCCTGCCACAGGCGCTGCAGGCTGCTGGATAGCTCGTTTTCCGGAAGATGCAGCAGACTGGCGCAGGCCCAGATTCCGTCGTACACAGCAATTTCGTTGACGTCGGCAAAGCTGCGGTGCCCGATTGGCAGGCCGGTATGGCGACGGGCCAAATCTACCAGCCGGGATGAGGCGTCGAAGGCAGTGACGCGGTAGCCCCATTTTTGAAAGGCCTTACTGTCGCGTCCAGAGCCGCAGCCTGCATCAAGAATGTACGCTCCCACCGGCAACCGAGCGAGAAAACGCTGCTGGAGCGGTGCCATATCGACGTCCTGTGTATCCGA
>JAKLLI010000112.1 GCA_023150195.1 Azonexus sp. | reverse complement strand
GAGTTGCCCCTGCTGCTGGGCAGCAGCGAACCGACGCTGCCCGCCGAGGCACGTTTCCGGCAATTGCTGGCCGCTCAATTGGCCGTCGATCCCGCCGATCTGCTGACCTGGGAACTGGCTGCCTGCGATACCCAAAAAGGCAGCTTCTGGGGCGTCGACCGTGAGTTTTTCGCCAATAGCCAGTTGGACAACCTGGCCTCCTGCCACGCCGGCCTGAGCGCCCTGATTGCCGCAGCAGACACTGAAAAGACCGCCGTTCTGGCGCTGTTCGACCATGAAGAAGTCGGCTCGGAAAGTGCCGTTGGTGCGGCCGGCAGCCTGCTCGGCGACATCCTCCAGCGGCTGAGCGGAGCTTGCGGCCTCGATGCCGAAGACCAGCGGCGCATGCTGGCGCGCAGTTTTTTCATCAGCGCCGACATGGCGCATGCCTGGCATCCCAATTTTCCCGGCGCCTATGAACCTTGTCATCATGCAATGATCAACGCCGGCCCGGTGATCAAGCACAACGCCAACCAGCGCTACAGCACCAACGGCGAAAGCGCCGCGCGCTTCATGGCCATTTGCGAGGCGGCCGGCGTCCCCTGTCAGCACTACGCACATCGCACCGACCTCGGCTGCGGCAGCACCATCGGCCCCATTCTTGCTGCCCGACTGGGGATCGCCAGCGTGGATGTCGGCTCACCGATGTGGGCAATGCACAGCCTGCGCGAAAGTGCCGGGGTACTCGACCACGCAGCGATGATTGCCGCCCTGACCACGGCCTATACCCAAAAATGACCGAAATCCTCGCTTTTCTTGCCGGCAGCGCCGTGCTCATCTGGCTGTCGCGCAAACCCCTGCGCCAACCGGGTAGCCACGGCTTTTACCGATTTTTTGCGTGGGAGTGCATTCTGGTGCTGGTGGTCCGCAATCTGGCCATCTGGGGTGATGACCCGCTCGCGCCGCATCAACTCCTGTCGTGGAGCCTGCTGATCGCCAGTATCGCCCTGGTGGTTGCGGGTATTCGTACGCTCCAGGCCAATGGTCGTGCACAAGGAAAACGCGACGATGCTTCGCTCTACGAGTGGGAAAAAACCGAGGCCTTGGTGACCCATGGCATTTTTGCGTGGATACGCCACCCCATGTACGCCTCGCTGCTGGCGCTGACCTGGGGCGCTTACTTCAAGGACCCGGGGCTGGGCGGCCTGCCCTTTGCGCTGATCGGTAGCGCCTGCCTGCTGGCCACCGCCCTGGCCGATGAAAAAGAATGTCTGGCGCACTTCGGTCAGCCTTACACTGACTACATGCAACGCAGCAAACGCTTCATTCCCGGACTGTTTTAAAGCCGCCTGGCGGGCTGCGGCAAATTGACGCATCCCTCTGCCTGCCGCATCGCACGCAAATCACCGATAATCGCGCCATGCCCTTTTCCTTCTGTATCGTCGACAGCGCCGAATATCTCGACCATCTGCGTCGTCTCGCCATTGGACGCTGGCTGGTTCTGTCGCTGACGGCCCTGCTGGTGATGGCGGCGCCAGCCGTCCTTGACCTACCACTTCCACAGTGGCCCATGCTGGGCATCATCGGTGCCACCGCCCTGCTCAATCTGCCGGTTCACTGGCATCTGCGCAAAGCGCGTACCGCCAGTGCCAACGAACTGAGCAGTCAGTTACTGATCGACATCGCCGCCCTCTCTGCCCTGGTGTTCTTCAGTGGCGGCGCCACCAATCCCCTGGTCTCGCTGCTGCTGCCGCCGGTCGCCATTGCCGCATTGACATTGCCGCGCTGTCATGTGCTGGTCGTCGGTAGCGCGGCAATTGCCGCGTATTCGCTGCTGATGGTGTTTTATCTGCCGCTGTCGATTGCCGATGCCAGCCGGGCCACGCAACTTCACCTGAGCGGCATGTGGCTGACCTTCACCGTTTCTGCGGTCATGATCGGCTGGCTGATCCTGCACATGACGCAGATGATCCGCAGCCGCGATGCCGAACTGGCCGAGGCGCGGGAACAGGCCCTGCGCGACGAGCGGGTCATGGCCATGGGCACGCTGGCCGCCGGCGCCGCTCATGAACTGGGCACCCCCTTGGCGACCATGGCGCTCGCCGCAGGGGAAATGGCACGGGATACCCACCTTACGGCCGAGCAACGCGCAGACATTGCGCTGATTCGCCAGCAGATCGGCATCTGCAAGGAAATCATCACCGGGCTGTCGCGACGTGGCGGCAGCGAGCGTTTGGAAAATCCGCTCAAACAGCCGGTCGACCGCTGGCTCGATGGACTGCGGCTGCACTGGCACGCGGTGCGGCCACAGGCTGCCAGTCGCCTGATTCGCTGCAGTGATGGTCCGGCACCGGAGATGATCATCGATCCACGGCTGGAACAGGCTGTCCTCAACTTGCTGAACAATGGCGCCAATGCCAGTAACGCCCCACTGGAAATCCGCCTGGCCTGGGGCAGCACCCAGCTCGATATCGAGATTCGCGATGCCGGCCCGGGTTTCCCCGAGAGTGTGCTGGCAGTCAGCGGACGCAGCGCGATGCCGGCCCACGAAAAAGGCAGTGGCGTCGGCCTGATGCTGACCCGCTCGGCCATCGAGCAACTGGGTGGCCGCCTGCGCCTGCTCAACCCCGATGATGGCGGCGCGCTGGCCCGTATCGAACTGCCGCTGGTGAGCACATGAGCCAAACCAGTCCAATGCCCATTCTGGTCATCGACGATGATCCGACATTTAACAGTCTGCTGGTGCGCACGCTGACCCGTCGCGGTCATGCGGCCTGCGGCGCCTTGACCGGGGAAGACGGCCTGCGGCTGGCGGCCGGGCAGGCCTGCGAGCGCGTGGTACTGGATTTAAATCTGGATGGCAGTTCCGGCCTCGCCCTGATTCCCGAGTTACTGGCCATCCAGCCCGACTGCCGGATTGTCGTGCTAACCGGCTACGCCAGCATCGCCACCGCGGTCGAGGCAGTGAAACGCGGCGCCACGCAATATCTGGCCAAGCCGGTGGAAATTGAAGCTATCCTCGCGGCCTTCGATGATGCCCCGCTCGACAATCCCGATGAACTGGCCGATGAGCCGCTTTCGGTCGACCGGCTGGAATGGGAACATATCCAGCGCATTCTCGCCGAACACGCGGGCAATATTTCGGCCACCGCGCGGGCGCTCAAGATGCATCGCCGCACCTTGCAGCGCAAACTGGCAAAGCGCCCGGTACGCGGATAGCGCGCCCCGGGCCTGGCGATCACAGCACCTTGAAGGCGATGATCGCGATGAAGGTCGGCGGCAAAGCCGACATCAGCAAGCCCAGCGGACTGATCGCTTCATCGTCAAAACAGGATTTCAGGATGGAGGCGCCGGCCGGATTCGGCGCATTGGCAATGATGGTCAAGCCACCGCCCGTGACCGCACCGGCGACCACCGCATACTGGAATTCCGGCGAAACGCCCTCAACCAGCGAGGCCAGATACGTCAGCGCAGCATTATCGGTGATTGCCGTCAGGCCGGTGGCCAGGAAATAAAGCACATTCGGCTCGACGCCCAGCAAGGTTTGCTGCAACCACCATTGCTGCAGGCCGCCCAGCACCACCAGACCGGCCAGGAAAAACGCCACCAACAGCCCTTCGCGCAAAATCAGGCGATCCTGATGTGTCTTGTAAGCCTCGGTGTACCCGAGGAACAGCAGGAAAAGCCCCATGAAAACCACCGCATGGTGGGCAAAAACCACCACGCCCACGAGAAATGTGATGTGAATGGCAGCCACCGGAATCGGCATCTGAAACGCCCCGCTACCCGCTTCCACCCGACCTTTTTCTGCCAGTTCCTTGCGGAAAAACCAGGTCAGCACAATGGCATTAAAAAGCACCGCAATCGCCGCCTTCCAGCCGAAGTGAGACAACATGAACAGCGAATCCCACTGCCACTTGGCGGCGACCATCAACACCGGCGGCGCAGCAAAATGCGTCAGCGTACCGCCAATCGAAATATTGACGAAGAGCACCCCCAGCGTGGCGTATTTGAGCCGGTTGGAAATTTCGTACTGGAAATAGCGGTCACGCAACATCAGCGCTGCCAGCGTCATTGCCGCAGGTTCCGTGATGAAGGAACCCAGCAGCGGGACCAGCGAAAGACAGAGGAAAAACACGGCGACCGACCGGTTGACCGGAATCATGCTGGCAATCAGGCGCACCAGATTGATGACGGTGAAGAGAATCGGCCGGCTGGCCGCAATCACCATGATCACAAAAACAAATGCCGGCTCGGTGAAATTTCGCCCTTCCATGTAGTGGACCGCCGCATCCTTGCCGGTAATCACCAGCAAGGCGGCGACCAGCACAAAGGCCCAGAACCCGAACACCACTTCCACTTCGGCGAGCAAATGCCACAGGCCGGCATGCCGGGAATTGGTGTGCGCCAGCTCGGCAAAATATTTGGTCGAGAAGGTATGCAGCAGGGCAATGGCGAAAATGAGGGTAGCGAGAATCTCTGGGGTCGTGGCGGCAGCGAGCATGGTGTGATCTTGTCTCCGGAGGGTCAGCGGGGTCTGGCAGTCCGATCATAGCAAAGGCTGGCGCTGGGTTTGAATGCCGACACACAAACCGTACACGAAAAAGGCGACCCCCAACGGCAGGTCGCCTTTTTCGTCAAAACAGCGAATGGCGCCAGCAATCAGTGGGCGTGCTGCATCATCGGCATGTTGCCGGCGGGGACCTGACGCACCACCTTGGCATCCACCTGCTTGCTGCTGCCATCGTCAAAGCCGAGGGTGATCGGCACCACATCCCCTTCCTTGAGCGGTGCCCTCATGTCGATCAGCATCACGTGCAGGCCGCCCGGCTGCAACACGGCCTGGCCCTTGGCCGGCACGTCAATCGCGGGCACCGGCCGCATTTTCATGACCCCATTTTCATTGGTATGGGTGTGCAGTTCGGTCACCTTGGACGCCGGATTAGCCGCCTTGAGGACTTTGACATCGGTCGCACCGGTATTGCGAATCACCATGAAGGCACCCGTCGCCGGTGCATTCGGCGGCGCCAGACGAACATAAGGGTCCTGGACCACGATCTGATCGGCAGCACCGGCGAATACGGCGGTCGACAGCGTCAAACCGGCAAAAATCAGGGAAATTTGCTTCATGAAGCACTCCTTCAAGGTTGGTTCAGATATTGGCGGATCAAGGCAGCCACCTTGTCCGAGGGGGTTGCATGGGCAATTCGGGCCAGTAACTGGCCGTCCTTGCCAATCAGGTAAGTCTCTGCCGAGTGATCGACCACGTAGCCGTCGCCAGCCGTTTCCACCGCCTGTTCGGAATAGAACACGCCATAGCGCCCGGCAACTTCGGCAATGGCTGCCGGCGTGCCGGTCATGCCGATGATCATCGGATCAAAGAAACTGGCGTATTCCTTGAGGCGCTCCGGGGTGTCGCGCTTGGGATCGACCGAGACAAAGAACATGGCAAGCTTCGCCCGCTCGTCCGCGCTCAGCATCTGCAGACCGCCCGCCGTCGCGGCCAGCGACGTCGGGCAGATATCCGGGCAATAGGTGTAGCCGAAATACACCAGGGTGACCTTGCCCCGATAGTCACTCAGGGAAACCTTGCCATCCGCCGACATCAGCGTGAAATCGCCCCCGGGTGGCAATGTCGTCACGGGACGCTGGGCAGGCCCGTTATCCGGATGCCAGAACAGGAATACCCCAACCAGTATCAGGGCGAGGAGTGCGGCCAGGGCGGCGAGCAGACGTTCCGACATCAGTGCGCTTCCCCGGTGACAAAACGAAAAGGCACAGCAATCCGCGCCCGGCCTCGCTCAAGTAGCACGGTCGCTTGCCAGACCATGCGTCCGGTGACGCAAACGGGCAAAGTGGCTTCACCGGCAAACATGCCCTCGCCTTGCGCTGCCAGGCGCTGACGATTGAAGCCCATGTTCATGTCCACGCCGGAAAAATCGATCTCCACCTGCTGCGCCGCTTCGCCCTGCACCCGAACACTGACTGGAAAGGCCTGCACCAGCGGCACCGGCAAGGTCCCGAAAGCCAGTTGAAGTTCGCCACCACCGGGCAAGCCCACTGCACAGGGGTTTTGCTGCAAGTTGCATTGTGCGTCCGGCGTCACGGTCACATCGCTTTTGGGCAACAGCAGCGGCGACAACTTGTAGCCGACAACCCCGATCAGCGCGATAAGCAGCAGGCCAATCAGGTCGATGAGGATCTTTTTATTCACAGGGCTTCCAGTGGGGCAAAGGCTGCATTGTCATTCAGGCAAGCCGTCTCCGCCAATGGGCTGCATTGTTTCACAGGCATTGAACGGCACACTGCGACAAATTGTCGCAGTCAGGAAGTCTGGCATTTCGCCGGATGCTAATATCGCAGCCAACCCTTGATTGGAATTCCCCGTGAAAACCTTGTTCCGCAGCCTGATTTTTGCCCTCTGCTGCCTGTCGACCGCCCACGCTGAAAATGCCGCCGACACGCTGTTCGCCACCACCTGTTCGCCACCACCCTGAGCAACCCCGACAACAAGCCGGTAGCGCTTTCCGGCTACCGCGGCAAGCCCCTGGTGGTCAATTTCTGGGCCCGCTGGTGCCCGCCTTGCCGGGCCGAAATTCCGGAACTTGCAGCATTCCGCAAACACCATCAGGGCCGCATTGAGGTGCTGGGCATCGGGATTGAGGACGATGCCGAGGCAGTGCGCGACTTCGTCAAGGCTTACGAAATGAACTATCCGGTGTTTCTGGCCAGGGAACACGGTTTACCGTTGATGAAGGCCCTCGGGAATGTTCAGGGCGGCCTGCCGTTTACCGTTTTCATCAATGCCAGGGGCGAAGTCATCGGGCAAAAGCTGGGGCGGGTACGCCAAAAAGACCTGGACGAGGCCGCGGCCAGCCTGCTGAAGCGCTGAAGCTGCCTCAGGCGCGGCGCACGCCCACCACGCCTTCCACGTCGTGAATCAGCGTCAGCGTGCGTTGCAGGTGCTGAAGATTGGAAATCTCCACGGTAAAGCTCATGTGCGCCTTGCCCTGTTTGGACTGGGTATTGACGCCAACCACATTGAGACGCTCGCGGGTAAAGATTTCCGAAATATCCCGCAGCAAGCCCTGCCGGTCATGCGCATCGACGATGATGTCGCAGGCAAACACGCCGGTGGTCTGCACGCCCCAGTCAGTCTCGATCACCCGTTCCGGATGCAAGGCCGCCAGATTGGAGAAATTGGGGCAATCCATGCGATGAATGGAAATGCCCTTGCCACGCGTGATGAAGCCCTGAATCTCGTCCGGCGGTGCCGGTTTGCAGCAACGGGCCAACTGCGTCAGCAATTTATCCACGCCCACGATCAGGATGCCCTGATTGCCTTCCACCGGCTTGCTCGGCCGGGTCACCACTTCATCGGGCGCCTGCGTTTCGGCCAGCAGGTCGCCACCGCGCGCCGTGGTCTGGAACTGACGCTGATTCAACTCGCCCCGCGCCGCCGCGATGTACATGTCGTCGGCCTTCGCAAACCCCAGTTTGTGCGACAACTCCTCGATATTGGCCCCGGTCTGACCCGCGCGCTGCAATTCCTTGACGACAATGGCGCGCCCTTCAGCCAAGGTTTCTTCCAGCGCCAGATTGGCAAACCAGGTTCGGACCTTGACCCGCGCACTCTTGGTGTGGATGTAACCCAGCGCCGGATTCAGCCAGTCGCGTGACGGCCCGCCCAACTTGGCGGTCACGACTTCCACCTGCTGCCCGGTTTCCAGTTGCGTGTTGAGCGGCACCAGTTGTCCGCCCACTTTTGCGCCACGGCAGCGATGGCCGAGGTCGGTATGCACGCGATAGGCGAAGTCGACCGGCGTTGAACCCGCTGGCAGATCCACCACCCGACCTTGCGGCGTGATCACGTAAATGGTCTCGTCCAGCGCGGCTTGTTTGTAGTGATTGACCCAGTCCGAACTGTCGGCGACTTCGTCTTTCCAGGTGAGCAGCTGGCGCAACCAGGCGATCTTTTCGTCGTAATCATCGGCACCAGGCGCCTTGGCGCCTTCCTTGTAGCGCCAGTGCGCCGCCACGCCGAGTTCGGCGTGCTTGTGCATTTCCCAGGTGCGGATCTGGATTTCCAGACTGCGCCCGTCAGGACAACGTACGGCGGTATGCAGCGAACGGTAGTAGTTGCCCTTGGGATTCGAGATGTAGTCGTCAAACTCCCTGGAAATCGGCACCCAGAGGTTGTGCACGATCCCCAGCGCGGTGTAACAGTCCTTGAGGTCATCGACGATGATGCGCAAGGCACGCACGTCGTACACTTCGGAGAAGTCCACACCCTTTTTGCGCATCTTGTTCCAGATACTGTAGATGTGCTTCGGTCGACCGTAGATTTCTGCGGATTTCACCCCGGCCTGCGCGAGCTCATCGCGCACCTTGGCCACCGCGTTGGCAATGAAGGCTTCGCGCTCGCTGCGCTTTTCATCGAGTTGCTTGGCGATCTTTTTGTAAATGTCGGGATGGATGAAGCGGAAAGAGAGATCCTCCAGCCGGCTGGCCAGGCGCAAGAGCACGACGCGAATGTCCTCGACCATCGCCAGCAGCATCTTGCGCAGCACTTCGATCTGCGCCTTGACCTCGGCCGGATTCGCTTCGCCCCCTTCCAGATCGGCCGCCACGAAGCCCTTGGCAATCGGGCGCAGGCGATTCAGCCGCGAAATGCCAAACACCAGATGCGCCGCCGGCTTGCCGAATTTTTCCTCGATGCGGGCAATGCCATGGTCGTCCTGCGCCGGAATCGCAAACAGCAGGGCGGCAATCCGGGATTCCACATCGAGCTTGAGGCCGGCGATGATGACGGCCATCCCCAGCGCGTGCGACCAGATCCGCTCTCCGCTCCCGAGGTGCTTGTCGCCGTAGGCTTCCCAAGCAAATTCAACGGCCCGTCGCAAACGGGCAGCGTCATCAGGCGCCAAGCCTTCGGAGAGGGTGACAAGGAAGTGTTCGAAATCGCTTTGCGCAGCGACGGAATGAACGACGGAGACCATGAGGCGCGATTATATCGGGGTTTACCGCAAGTGCCTTGTCCGGACCATCAGGCATAATCCGCCGACCATGCGCAAACACCTCACCAATCCCTACCTGCTCCTGACCCTGACCGCACTCTTCTGGTCGGGCAACATGGTCCGTGGTCGTGGCATCCGTGCCGATGTCCCGCCAATGGCACTGGCCTTCTGGCGCTGGGCGATCGCCTTCCTGCTGGTGCTGCCGCTGGCGCTGCCCCATCTCAAACAACAATGGCCACTCCTGAAGGCCGGCTGGCGCCCCATCGCCGTCCTGGGGCTGCTCGGCGTGGGGGGCTACAACACCTTCGCCTATCTGGCCTTGCAAACCACCACCGCGACCAATGCGGTACTGCTCAACTCCTTCATTCCCGTCGCCACCATCGCCATTTCCTGGGCCTTTCTCGGCAAGCCACTCAAGCCGCTGGCAGCCACTGGCGTGCTGGTTTCCCTGTGTGGTGCACTGACCATCGTCGCCCGTGGCGAACTGGCGGTTTTGCTGCACCTGAACCTGAATACCGGCGATCTCTGGATGCTGGGGGCCGTTGCGGTCTGGGCGGTGTACACCGTCGGCCTTGCCTGGCGCCCGGCTGGCGTTCACCCCATGCTGATGCTGGCTGCCTTCACCGCCGTTGGCCTGTGTGCACTGCTGCCTGCCTATCTCTGGGAAATAGGGGCAGGTCAGCACATCCATGTGCACCTTGGCTCCCTTGCCTCGCTGGCCTATGTCGGGATTTTCCCCAGCTTCGTCGGCTATATTTTCTATAACCGTGGCGTTGCCGAAGTCGGCGCCAACAAGGCCAGCCTCTTCATTCACCTGATGCCGGTGTTTGGCACCCTGCTGTCGGTGATCTTTCTCGGCGAACTTCCTCATGCCTACCATTACGCGGGGATCGGGCTGATCTTCACCGGCATCTGGCTGACCATGAAAAAGGGCTGAGATGGGGCTGTTCGACTGGCTACGCCCCAGCCAGCCGGCGGCTATTTCCGAAACACTCTGGCTCAGCACGATGTCCAGCCTGCCATTTCTTGCTGCGCTTGCGGTCGACGAGAAAAAACGTCTCAAAACGCTGGCTGAAGCATTTCTCTCCGACAAGGAGTTCAGCACTGCCGGCGGTCTGATACTCACTGATGCCATCTGCGTTTCAATCGCAGCTCAGGGCTGCCTGCCGGTGCTCAATCTGGGATTGTCCGCCTACCGCGACTGGGTCGGTATCGTTGTTTATCCGAACGAATTCATCGTCCCTCGGCAACTGGAAGATGAAGATGGCGTCGTCCACGAGTTTTCCGACGTGATTTCGGGCGAAGCCTGGGAGGGTGGCCCCTTGTTGGTTTCCTGGCACGACATACAGATGGCTGGCGAGGGCTATAACGTGGTGATCCACGAATTTGCCCACAAACTCGACATGCTCAACGGTGCAGTGGACGGCATCCCTGCACTGCACGGCGATCTCACGGTCGACGAATGGGAAGGCACCTTTTTCCCCGCCTGGGAAAATTTCTGTACCCGGATCAATGCCGGCGAGATCACGAGCATCGACCCTTACGCCAGCGAATCACCAGAAGAATTTTTCGCCGTCATCAGTGAGTGTTTTTTCGAGATACCGAGCCAGTTGGCGCACGACTATCCAGCGCTCTATCAACTATTTTGCCGCTATTACCTGCAAGACCCGCTGCGTCGGATAAATTGATGTCACTGCAGTTACACTGACGTCATTTCACCCGTTCCGAAAGCCCCCCGATGAAAAACCGTCTGAGTGCCCTGCTGGCAGCCCTTTTTCTCTCCCTGTCCAGTGCCGCTCAGGCATGCACCGGATTGTCGCTCACGGCTGCCGATGGTTCAGTCGTTGTTGGCCGAACGGTCGAATGGGCATTGAGCGATGCCCAACATTATCGGATTGCCTTGTTTCCGCGTACCCGTAAATATGCCGCCTTGACCCCGGATGGCCCCAACGGAATGCAATGGCAAGGGCGTTATGGTTTCGTATCCATGACGGCCTATGGGCAGGACTATGGTCCGGACGGCATGAACGAAGCGGGTTTGTACGTCGGCATGTATTACCTTCCCGGGTTTGCCGAATACGCAAAATACGACCGAAAACAGGCGCACCGATCCTTGAGCGTGGGTGATTTCATGCAATGGATGCTGTCTTCGTTCAAGACGGTCGATGAGGTGCTTGCCCATCTCGACAGCGTTCAGGTGATCAATGTAGACGATCCTCGTTTTGGCGGTGCCGCCCAGCCCTTTCACTGGAAAATCAGTGACCCTGATGGAAAAAGCGTCGTGCTAGAGCTTGTCGAGGGAGGGAAGATCAAAATATACGATGCTTTTCTGGGGGTGATCACAAACGCCCCAACTTACGACTGGCACCTGACCAACCTGCGAAATTATTTGCATCTCTCCGGCAATCCGCGCGCCAGCATTCAGCTGGACTCACTCGATCTCACGCCCCTGGGTGCAGGCAGCAGCTTGCTCGGCTTGCCCGGGGACTTCACCCCGCCTTCACGATTCATCCGCGCCGCAGCGCTCGTTGCCGGAGCCCGGCCGCTGTCCGATGCCACGGATGCCAGCTTTGAAGCCTTCCGCATGCTTGACAGTTTCAATATCCCTCTTGGTGCTACCGTCCGGCGCGATGCAATGCCAAAGGATATTCCGGGTGCCACGCAAATCACGACGGTTTCCGACCTGCGCAACCGCGTGTATTACTTCCACACCATGTTCAACCGTCAGGTCCGCAAGATCGACCTGAAACGCATTGATTTTGGCAGTATCCGGCAACAAATCCTCGATGACGATACTGATCGCCACAATCAGGTGCGCGATATCACGCCGGCCAACTGAGCATGGAAAAGCACCGCATCTGGCGCCTGTTGGCGGCAGCCGGGTTTTCAGGTTATCTATTCGCCAGCACTGGCTCAGCGCTCGCCGCGGAAGCGCCGGTCGATCCAGGCAAGCAAGACCGGGTTGCCCCGCCAACCTTTACGCTCCCTTTTCTTTTGCTGAACACGCACATCATGATTGATGGCACGGTCAACGGAATAAAAGGACGATTTTTGTTTGATACCGGCACCGAATTTGCCTTCTTCCTTAACAACGACACGCTGCCATTGGCCAAAGATCAACTCGTTGCAAAGGGGCAAACTGCTTCCGGACAAGCGATGGCGATTTACCGGCAAAATGCACCCATTGCTGAACTCACCGTCGGAGAACAACTGCACTTCACCAAGCTGCAGGGACAATTGCACAGCGGCTGGGGATTTCTTCAGGACGCATACGGCATGAACAGTTTTTTGGGCAGTATCGGCCATGGCTTTAGCCGGAATTACCAATTCACTATCGATTACGATCAGCAAACGATCGCCTTTCAGGCGCCAGAACAACCCGAAGCCACCTTGCCTGGCAGCTTCGCGCCCTGCGATATCATCGCCCGCCTCGACTTCATCCCCAGCGGCGTTGATGGCAAGATTCCCGAGGTCACGTTACAAATTGGCAAGCAGGCAATCACCGGATTTTTCGATACCGGCAACCCAGGCTCACTGGAACTGACCAAAGCAACCCGTGACCAACTGGCGGAAGAGGGATTGCTGACGCTCGCCTCCAGCGAGCATGCCTACGGTATCCATGACCCTCACCAACGCGCCAATCTGAATGGTTTGTACGCAGGACAAGTGGCTCTGGCAGATTTGCGTAACCTGACTTTCACGACAGGTCAGAGGAATCGACTGGGATTGGGTTACCAGTTTCTCAAGCACTACATCAGTGTCTGGAACGCGAAAAACCGGACCATTACGCTACTGAAACGTTAAGGCTACGTTGGCCTGCCCCGCCCGCCGTTAGGCGGACGGGGTCAAAGACGATTACTCCTCGTCTTCCGGCTCCTCGTATTCCTTCGGCAACTGGTGGGCAATACCCTTGTGACAATCGATACAGGTCTTGCCCTCGGCCTTGGCCGCCATGTGCTTCTTGTACGGAGTCTTGCGCTGCAATTCCTCACTCATGGCATCAAAGTTGTGACAATTGCGGCATTCACGCGAATTGCTGCTCTTCATCCGTTCCCACTCGCGAGTGGCCATTTCCATCCGGTGGGCTTCAAACTTTTCCGGCGTATCGATCACGCCCGTCAGCTTGCCCCAGACTTCCTTGCTTGCCTTGATCTTGCGAATGATCTTGTGCGTCCAGTCCTTGGGCACGTGGCAGTCAGAACAGACCGCGCGAACCCCGGTCCGGTTGCTGTAGTGGATGGTTTCCTTGTATTCCTTGTACACGTTGTCGCGCATTTCGTGACAGCCAATACAGAATTCAAGGGTGTTGGTGGCTTCCATACCGGTATTGAAACCACCCCAGAAGATGATCCCCGATACGAAACCGACCGACAGCAAACCGATCAGCGAGTATTTCACGCTCGGTTTTCTCAACTTGCACCACAAACCACGCAAGCCGCCGGGGTTTTCCATGTTCATTTTAATGCTCCAGCAATTACCGGCCCCGCATGCCGGGGCCGTTCAGGTTACAGCGACAGGATGTACTGGATCAGATTGGTGATCTGAGCCTTGTCCTTGGCCGGGCTGGTCTTGACGACCTTGTGCACTTCTTCGCTGCCATCGGACAGCTTCACCGTCGGGCCGGTGGTCAGATGTTCGAACAGCTTGGCTTCGCCATCGGCCTTGCCCTTGAACTTGGCGGCAACCTTTTTGAAGGATGGACCATCCTTGTCCTTGTCCATGCCGTGACACTGGGTGCACTTGTTCTGCTTCATCAGGTCTTTGGCAGCATCCACGTCGAGCGCCATGGCGTTGCTGGCAAAAGCCAGGGTGGCGGCGCCAGCCACCAGCAGGGATGCGAGGGTGTGGGATACAGTTTTCATATGCGTTAACTCCTTACGATTCCATTGAACATGCGTGTTGCTTCTTCGTTCTAGATTCGGCCAAAGCCGATGGGCCGGAAGCATTCTGCCCATGTCAAGCTGAGCAATCCTTGATCTGGATTACCTTCCTCTATTAGCGGGTGACACCAACGAAGCTGTTTTCGACCAGCGGCTTGGCATCCACCTGAGCGACGTGGCAGGTGTTGCACTGGAAGCGCGACATTTCAACCGCCGGATTGCCATCGCTGTCCTTGACCGTCGTCGAGAAATGGCTGGCACCCATCTTCGGCAGCTTCTTGCCACGGAACTCGTCGGTCTGGTGGCACTCCAGGCAGGCATTGTCATCGGCCGTGATCGGCTCGTACTTTTCGGTGGTGTGCGGAATCAGCGGCGGCTGACCGATGAAGGTCCGAGCGATCAATTGCTGTTCGCCAATCCCGGGCACTTTCTGCGCGTAGACCTTCGCCTCCGGTGCATGATCGGCATCCGGCACGGCGGCCCCCCGCATCGAGACCGGCGGCAGCGTCGAGGCACAGCCAATAACAGTAGCAACCACGGTCGCCAGGGCAATGCTAATTACGGTTTTTTTCATGATGAACTCCTGCCAGACGAAAAAGAAATTTCATTTCGGTGCAGCCGACGCTGCACCACCAAGGGTTGATTGCGTTGCACCGGACCGTAATCCGAAGCTGAAAACATCTTTCGAGCACACATCGATGCAACGGCCACAATTGGTGCAGTTCGCATCGAGGATGATGGGCGCGCAGCCATTCACGGCTTTCAGCGCCGGCCGGATCACTTGTTGCTCCGGACAGACGGCGAAGCAGTCCATGCAATCGTTGCAGGCATCCCGTTTCGGCAAGCGGATACGCAGCAACGAGGCTTTCCCGATCAGGCTGTAAAACGCACCCACCGGGCAAAAATGACCGCACCAGCCCTGGCGCATCACTAACAGATCGAACAGGAAGATGGCCACGATTACGGTCCACGCCAGTCCGAAGCCAAAAATCAGCCCGCGATGCAACATCGACACCGGGTTGATCATTTCCCAGGCAATCGTGCCGGTCACGGCGGCGACAATCAGTGTCATGCCCAGAATCCAGTAGCGGCTTGCGCGGGAGATATGCGGCCCACCCTTGATGCCAAGCCGGCCACGCA
>JAKLLI010000111.1 GCA_023150195.1 Azonexus sp. | reverse complement strand
CGCTTTAATGGCACGTCTCGCCTACTGTTGCCTGCTTTATCTGTTGACGCCCCTGATCTGGCTGCGACTGCTGTGGCGGGGGCGCAAGCAGCCCGAGTATTTGCATCACCTGGCCGAGCGTTACGGGGTTTACGGTCAACGGGCTGAGGGGGCAATGATTTGGGTGCATGCCGTCTCCGTCGGCGAAACCCGTGCTGCGCAACCGTTGATCGAAGGCTTGCTTGCGGATTGGCCCGGGCATCGCATCCTGTTAACCTGCATGACGCCGACCGGGCGTGCAACGGGCACGGAGGTCTATGGCGATCGTGTCATTCAGGCCTATTTGCCGTATGACTACCCGGGTGCGGTCGACCGATTTTTTCGGCATTTTTCGCCGGCCTTCGGCATTCTGATGGAAACGGAGTTGTGGCCCAATTTGCTGGCAGCCGCCCAGCGACGCGGCGTGCCTGTGGTGCTGGCGAATGCCCGCCTTTCGTCACGCTCGGCCAAAGGTTATGCGCGTTTTGGTGCCTTGGCGCGGCCGGCCTTTGGGGCTTTGGCCGGGGTGGCAGCGCAAACGGCAGAAGATGCCTTGCGGATCGAAGCCCTGGGTGCAAGCAAGGTCACCGTGTGTGGCAACCTCAAGTTCGATGTCGTGCCTGCGCCAGAAAAACTGGCTTTGGGGGCCGCCTGGCGGCAGGCGATTGGCCTTCGTCCGGTGTGGCTCGCTGCCAGCACGCGGGAAGGCGAGGAAGCGCAGTTACTTGCGGCCTGGCGGCAGGTCAGCGTTCCCGATGCTTTGCTCGTCCTGGTGCCGCGACATCCACAGCGGTTTGATGAAGTCGCCGCACTGTTGAACGATGCCGGACTGCCCTTTGTCCGGCGGAGCAGCGGCCAAGTGCCGGACGCGCAAACCCGTGTCTGGCTGGGTGACAGCATGGGCGAGATGGCTGCCTATTACGCGCTGGCTGATCTGGCCTTTATTGGGGGTAGTTTGCTGCCGCTGGGCGGTCAGAACCTGATCGAAGCCGCCGCCTGCGGCTGTCCGGTGCTGGTTGGGCCACACACCTTCAATTTCCTGCAGGCAACGGAGGATGCGCTGAAGGCTGAGGCAGCGTTGCGGGTGACAGATGGTGACGCCTTGGCGGTTGCGGTCAACCGCTTGTTATCGGACAAACCCGCCTTGGCGGAAATGAAAGTGGCGACGGGTGTCTTTGCCTTGGCCCATCGTGGGGCGACGCAGCGAACGCTGGCGGTTATTCGGAAGCAGACGGATCCAGCAGCACATTGATCTGCGCCAGATCCTGCTCGCCGAGCGCACCGACGGCAGCCTTCAGCTTGAGTTGCGCCATCAGGGTATCCAGCGTGGCTTTGGCCAGATCGCGGCGGGTTGCGTAAACCTGATTCTCGGCATTCAGTACGTCGATGTTGATGCGCACGCCCACTTCGTAACCCAGCTTGTTCGACTCCAGCGCCGATTGTGACGAGAGGCTGGCCGCCCGCAGTGCCTTGACTTGCGCCAGCCCGTTGGCAACACCCAGATAGCTTTGGCGCGCGGCCAGCGCTGCATTGCGGCGCGCGGCTTCCAGTCCGGACTTGGCCGCACTGAAATTGGCGGCGGCCTCCCGTTGCCGTGACGAGGTCAGGCCACCTTGGTAGAGCGGAATATTCAGTTGCAGGCCGAGGTTGCTGTAATCGCTGTCAAGGGCGCTGGGCGTGCCACCGACGGTGCTCAGGGATTTGGCGTAGCCGGTGTTGGCCACCAGATCGAGCGTGGGATAGTGGCCGGCGCGTTGCTTGTCGATCTCCCGAGCGGCGATATCCGCGCTCAGTTGTTGCAATTGCACACCCAGACTGTATTGCTCCGCAGCCTTGACCCATTCGGCAATATCGGCCGGCTCGGGGGCGGTCAGCGCGGTGTCCTTGCGCGGCGGGGCGAGTGAGCCGGCTTCCTTGCCGATGAGCGTAGCCAGCGTGCGCTGGCGGATTTCGAAATCGCTTTCCGCCGCGATTTCCTTGGCCGATGCCAGATCGAACTGGGCTTGCGCTTCGTGGGTGTCGGTAATGGTCGCCGTGCCCACCTCAAAAGACTTTTTCGCTAGTTCAAGTTGTTGGGTGATGGCCTGCTTGTTGGCACGCACCGCCAGCAGATTCTGTTGGGCATAGACGACATCAAAGTACGCTTGGGCGACGCGCAGGATGAGATCCTGCTGTGCTTGGACGAAATTGGCTTCAGCTTGAGCACCCTGGAGCTTGCTCTGATCGTAGCTCACCCAGTTTTGCCAGCGGAAAAGCGGTTGCGACAGGGTCAATTGATAGCCGTTGGTGTTGTAGTTCGGCTTCATCAACACCGGGCCGTTGTGGGTGGAAATCTCGCTCTCGTTCCAGGTCGTGTTGCCTGACAGCGAAAGGCTGGGCAGCAGGCCGGCGCGACCCTGAACCGGTTTTTCGCGGCCGGCGTCGCGCTGGGCGCGGGCGGCGGCGATGGTGGGGTCGTTGTCCTGAGCCTCGCGGTAGACCTGCATCAGGTCGGCGCCAAAGGCCGGCAGGGAAAACAGGGGAGCAGCGAGCAGCCAGGCAAGTTTTTTCATGCTTTCCTCAGTAGCGGCGCATGCCCGGGTCAACGTCGCAGGCCCAGGCTTCCACGCCGCCGTTCAGGTTGAACACCGAAGCGTAGCCCTTGCGCTCCAGGAACATCGCGACCTGCATGCTGCGGCCGCCATGGTGACAGATGACGACGATGTCGCGCGCGGTGTCCAGTTCATCGCAGCGCAGGGGAACGGTATGCATCGGGATGTGAACGATGCCCTCAATCCGGCATTGATCCAGTTCCCAAGGCTCGCGGACATCAAGCAAAACCGGCTGCGGACGTTGTGTGTCACGCAGCCATGCGGCCAGTTCAGTCGCCCGGATTTGTTTCATCAGAGCGCGAACGCTTTGGCGGCAGCCGCGCCTTCCAGTGCCGGCACGACCGTTTCAAACAGGTTGATCGTGTTGAAAACGCCATCGCCGACACAGGTGATCAATTGGGCTTCCATGACAGGGGCTTCGCCGACGACAGCAGCCAGGCGTCCGCCAACGCGGAGTTGTTTCAGCAGCACAGCGGGAATGGCCGGCACGGCACCGGAAAGAACGATCACATCAAACGGCGCGCGTTGGGCGCAGCCCTTGAGACCATCACCGACTTCGACGGAAACATTCTCGATCCCGGCTTGTTGCAGATTGGCGCGGGCGGATTCGGCCAGTTCGGAGCGGATTTCGGTGGTGACCACGTGTTCTGCGCGGGCAGCCAGCAGCGCAGCCATGTAGCCGCTGCCGGTGCCGACTTCGAGAACCTTGTCGGTTTTCTTGACCCCCAGTTCCTGCAGCAGGCGGGCTTCAACACGCGGCGCCAGCATCACTTGACCGTCGGCGAGCGGAATTTCCATGTCGGCAAACGCCAGGTTACGGTAGGCAGACGGGGTGAAGTCTTCGCGCTTGACGACGAAGAGCAGGTCAAGCACCTGCTGATCCAGCACCTCCCACGGGCGGATCTGCTGCTCGATCATGTTGAACCGGGCTTGTTCGATGTTCATGGAAATCTCCGCAATTTGAATATTAGTATGAACTAATATATTGACTACGACAAATGCGGATTATACCCGAGGCCGATGCCAGGCCGGGAAACCGCGTGTGCGATCCCGGCCGACAAGTTGCTTATCGGCTTTCCTTGATCAGGCGGTCGCGAATGGGCTGAATCGGGCGCGCATTGTGGCTGTACAGGCGGCTGAAAATCCGGATTTGTTCGTCAGAAACCTGAACCGGCTGTTTCAGTACCAGCCAGAGAACGCCTTCGGTGCAGGGCGGCGTGGTCAGGGAGCCCATGTAGGTGTAGTAAGGCCGTTCGGCGGGCAGGAAATCCGCCGGGTTGATGGCAATGCTTGGCGGTTGCACCGGCATGTTCTTTTCCAGTGGCAGGTTGTTCCACAGCGTCTGGATGAAGGGGTTTTCGCTGCCGCGTTTCATCAGCACTGCAACCACGGCCAGTTTGCCTTCTTCGGACTTGTGCACGAGGTGGGCGACCATGTCGAAACGCTCGCCGTTGACGCGTTCTTCCGACGGGCGATGGAAGTGGAATTGCACCAGTTCATAGGTCTTTCCCGTCAGGGAAATGCTGCTTTCGCCGACGTTGACCTGCACCGTGTGACCGTTGTCTTCAATACGGAAGGTGGAAGGCCGGTAATTGAAGCGGATAGGTTCCAGATCAACGCCGATACCGCCACGAATATCGATCGGTGATTGACGTTCGCCGGATGCACACAATTTGTTTTTCGGATCGATGCGCGCCCAGTTTTCCGGTCCGCCTGCCCCTTCGTAATCCCAGTGAATGGCGGCGTGCTGGTGGACGGCCTCTTCGGCATGGGTCAGTTCCAGCATGTAGCCTTCCTGTGGGCGAGGCGTCGGGGCCTTGGGCTTGCGTGCGGGCGTTGGGCGCGCCGGGGGGGCCGCGTGGCTGGTGGCAGCAACGCGGGTGACTTCCGGGGCGGGTTTGGCTTCCGGCTGTGTTTTGGCAGCCGCTTCGGCCAGCGCCTTGAGGTTGGGTTTGATCGAATGGAGGCTGGCGGGTTCCGGATTACCGTGGTCGGCCGTTTTGATCGTGCCCTTGCTTTCCGTCTTGGCCAGTTCCTTTTTCAGCGTTGCTTCGTTGGCGGCTTTGAGTTGCGTGGCGGCTTCATTGGCCTTGCGCGCCAGTTCGGCCTGATTTTCCTTGGGTGGGCGACAGACCTCGCGTAATACCTTGTCGTCCAGCGTGCCGCTGCGAACCGGAAGATCGTTGCCGTTCAATTCTTCCTCACGGATGACTTCGGTTTCGTTTTTCTTGTAGATGCGCTTGATGGTCTTGGCATTGCGGGTGCCGCAGTCGTAGCGGGTGATGGCTTCAATGACACGGTAGCCGGCACCGGTACGGAAGTCGCTGAGCTCCTTGTCGAGGACGACCCGCCCCTGCGCCTGAACGACATTACCTTCCCGTTTGAGCGTGGTGCGGTCGAGTTCGATGCGCTTGCCCGGTTCAGAGGAAATGGTTTGCCAGGTCGGGGCCGCGTAGGCCAGGGTCGTCAGGGTGGCCAGCAGGCCGACGGAAAGGATGTGTCGCATGGTGGGTTGCCTCGAATCTTTATTGTCTTCACCGGGTATCGTTCTTATTTCGACCATTTTCGGTGAATCTTGAGCATTCTGCCTCATTCCTTGCATTTTGCCTGTGTTTCCAGTAACTTGCAGCCCACTCGTTAGGGGTGTCGCCAGCGTATTTGTCGCGGTCGACTGAGAAATACCCTTCGAACCTGACCGGGTCATGCCGTCGTAGGGAAACGAACGCTCCTGATGGAACCCGATCGCTCCCTGCCAGTCTTAGCCCGCTGAATCCCCGCACGGAGCCCTCATGAACGCCAAAGACACCTTCCTCGCCGCCAATGCCCATGTCGACGAGGCCGCCATCCAGCCGCTGCCCAATTCCCGCAAGATTTACGTTGAAGGGTCGCGCCCGGACATTCAGGTGCCGATGCGGGAAATTTCGCAGGCGGATACGCCGACCGGCTTTGGCGGCGAGAAGAATCCGCCGATCTACGTTTATGACTGCTCCGGCCCCTACTCCGATCCGGCGGCGAAAATCGACATCCGCTCCGGCCTGCCGGCGCTGCGCGCGCAATGGATCGCCGAGCGCGGTGATACCGAGGAACTGCCTGATCTTTCGTCTGAGTTCGGCCGCCAGCGCGCCAACGACAAGGCGCTCGACGAACTACGCTTCCCTGGCCTGCACCGCAAGCCGCGCCGCGCCAAGGCCGGCGCCAACGTCAGCCAGATGCATTACGCCCGGAAAGGCATCATCACGCCGGAAATGGAATACGTCGCCATTCGCGAAAACCTGAATCGTCGCGCCTATATGGCGTCGCTACGGTCGACCGGTCCGATGGGCGAAAAAATGGCCAAACTGCTGGGTCGCCAGCATCCGGGCCAGAACTTCGGTGCCAGCATCCCGGAAGAAATCACGCCGGAATTCGTGCGCTCCGAAATCGCCCGCGGCCGCGCCATCATCCCGAACAACATCAACCACCCGGAAAGCGCGCCGATGATCATCGGCCGCAACTTCCTGACCAAGATCAACGCCAACATCGGCAACTCGGCGCTCGGCTCCTCCATTCAGGAAGAAGTCGAGAAGATGACCTGGTCGATCCGCTGGGGCGGCGACACGGTGATGGACCTGTCCACCGGCAAGAACATCCACGAGACGCGCGAGTGGATCATCCGCAACAGCCCGGTGCCGATCGGCACCGTGCCGATCTACCAGGCGCTGGAAAAGGTCAACGGCAAGGCCGAGGACCTGACCTGGGAGATCTTCCGCGACACGCTCATCGAGCAGGCCGAGCAGGGCGTCGACTATTTCACCATCCATGCCGGCGTGCTGCTGCGCTACATCCCGATGACCGCCAACCGCATGACCGGGATCGTCAGCCGGGGCGGTTCGATCATGGCCAAGTGGTGCCTGGCGCATCACAAGGAAAGCTTCCTCTATACGAATTTCGAGG
>JAKLLI010000110.1 GCA_023150195.1 Azonexus sp. | reverse complement strand
CGGATTATTTTAAATAAAGGACAAAACAATTAACACGTGCCACTACAACGGCTTTTCGGTCTCGAGCCCCAAGTTCTTGATTCCATTGAGTGGCCGTGGCAAAAAACCGCGATTTTTAGCTCTGAACTGCGGAACTCGGGTGGCCAGAACGACAAAATCTGACGTCTCACAACTCGGACATTTCGGTGCTTTTACTGCCGCCATAACTGCCTCCTTGTAATGATGCTTTCTTTGTCTGCGCTCATAATTTTTCCCTTTCAGATGTTGGTATTCTGGAAAACATAAATTTTTGGTTCCGGTCGAATCGGCATAAACCCCTCCAATAAGCAGAACAATCACACATCGTAATTTCGGCACATCGCTTTAACGATCTGCGCAATTTCATCCCGCAGCTCCGACGGCCCTTCAACGATCACCTGATCCGCGAATCCCAGCAGCCATACCCGCAGCGCCTTGGTATCCGCAACCGTCGCGGTGATTGTTACGCTGCCATTCGGATGCTCATCAATTTTTTGATCAGGGGCCAAAAGCCTTTCAGTCACGCTGGGCGCAGCGCCCTGACTGAAGGTGGCTACCAGCCTGATCGGCGACCCTTCGCCCACCTGCCAGCCAAAAGCGCCCTCCTGGATGTACGCCTCCAGATCGAACCCCGCTAGCGGCACGATGTCCGTTTCCTGCAACTCGGCTGTGGCAATTCGATGCAGGGCCAACTGCCGGATATCGGTGTAGCTACCGATGGTTGCCACCAGATAAATGATCTGGTTTCTCACCACCAAGCCCAGCAGGTTGATGACATAGTTTTTGACTTGCGATCCCGTGCGCGGTGCGTATTCGATGCGCAGTTGCTTGTTAGCCAGCAGGGCTTGCGAGACACGTTCCTGAATGGCTTCATCAACGAGGGGAGGCATCAGCGTTTGCCCGGCGGCGAGAACACGCACCTTGTTTCGCCATGCCCCCAAACCACCGTCCTGCTGGTCGAGCACTCTCTTGGCCGTATCGAACCAGGGAGAAAGTTGCCCAAGGCTGGCCGCTGGCAGCAGGGCATGGAGGTGTTTCTCCGCCAGATGGAACACCAGCGCGGTCAACGGCTCCAGCGTGGGTATATCCAGTTGCGGTGCATCAGCCCGCCAACTCCAGCCTTGTGGCTTCGAATCGTCGGAACTCAAGGGCAAGGCCCGGGAGAGGTTGACCAGATCCCGCTGCACCGTGCGCAAATTTACCTGGAAGCCGGAGGCCTCGAGGCGCTTCAGCAAGGATTTTGCGTCAATGCGTTTGGGTGGCCGCGGAATTCCCCGAAGCATGCACCACTGGCGTAGCAAGGCATCACTCATGGCGAATCGGGGTGCAGTTCAGGAGGAATGTGAAAGGCATGGCCGTATGACTATAGCGCATGCCTTTCGGTTTATGAAATGCCTTCAGCGTAGGAAAATGGAATTTCATTCGCAATGCCATGGATTTATTCAGCAGATGCCTTGCGGACTTTCTCGAGGTACTTGGCCAGCGAGATCGTCGACACAACACCCGCCACAAAGACGATGGCAAAGGCAGTCAAATGTTCAAGCGGGGAATTCGTTGGATACATGCTGGTTCCTGGAATCACGTTGCGATGTGAGGCAGTCTGGCAGCCGGTAGCGACAAAATGCGTCGCATTCGATCCGACACCCTCTGTCGCTTCATCAAGGAACACTGTGCGCTTTCAAATTATTGAAAGCCGCCATGTCCGTGATGCCCACCTCCGCCGATGACACTCGCTGCCACTGTCCCGCATGCACCCCGTCACCCCGTGCGACTTACACGGAGGAATTCAAGCTCGATTGTCAGGCTCGCCTCTATGGGAATTTCAGCGAACGGCAGACCGAACGCTTTCTTGAAGTACTCCGGCGCCAGCCCGACTGGGAAAAGCATCATCAGGCCATTCTGGCGCGTCTGGAAAAACTGAAGCAGGAGGGACGCTTCGAAACCGGTTTCTGGCAAGACAAAGCACGCAAACCCAAGAAAACCTAGCGGTCTATCCCAGGCGCGCCAACAAACACGCGGCAGCCGTTTGATGCATGACCAACACCAGCTTCATCGAACTACGTGTTGCCCCGACAAACAGTTTGCGCAAAGCCTTGTCGTCCAGCACGTCAAAATCTATTTCGGTCAGGATGATCGCCGGTGCCGCCTGACCCTTGAAGCGATAGACCGAGTCCACCAGGACATCGCCATCGGTGTACACCGGCTGGCCCAGTAAGTCGTATTCGCCGGTGAAATGGCGCAATGAGGTTGTTCCGAGCTTGTCGAGGGTGGTCAGATGCGACTGCTCCCGACCGTGATAACTGATGATGGCCAAATCCTGTTTCTTGAAACCGGCGGCATAGCATAGCCGGATGCCTTCCTTGACCTGGGCAAACATGCCCGCGGTATCCTCGTAATCCAGAATCTCGATGTCTTCGCCAATAAAAGGTGAGGCCGCTTCGATGTCCACATGGCCCGGCATCAAGCGCTTGAGCAAATCGACAACGCGCCGAGGACTGCGATAATTGGTGCTGGCCCGCATGGTGATAAAAGCCGGCAAGGCAATGGGCGTGCGGCCATAGAGGTTCTGCATCGGATCCTCCAGCCAGACAATGCGAGCCTCCGTTCGCGCATGACGGAAAATGAAGTCACGCCATTTTTCGGAAATATCCTGCCCCTCATCCACGATCAGGGTATCGAACAGGAAGCTGGCACCGATTGGTAACTCAGCCGCCCGTTTCTGAATTTTATCGAACGCATCGGGTTGACCGTAGTCAGGCACTTCTCCGGCATGGCGGATACGCTGCTCGCAAAGCTGATGGAAGGTCACTGCCAAACCGCCACGAGGCGCGATCCGGCTGAAATGGTCGGCCAGTGGCCGGTTGTAACAAACATAGAGCGGGCGCTTGCCAGCCGCCAAGCTGGCCCGAAATTCAGCCAGGGCCAGTTGCGTTTTCCCCGACCCGGCAGTGCCAGTGACCCGCAAGCGAAATGGCTCGAACTCCAAGCGTCTTGCCCAATGTGCCAAGCCACCGGAAATTCGGGTCACCAAGGCCTTGGCCTGCCCCATCAGCGCGCTGACATCCGGCTCAAGCTGGATCAGGTCGCGCAAGAATGCGTGCACCTTTGCCGTTGCCGGGGTTTCCTCGCGCAGCGGAAGCAGTTTCTCGACAATTTTGCACAATTGCCCACGTCGACCGGCGTCAACAATCCGTTCAGGCACCAGCCCAGCCGTTTCCGGTTGCTTGACGGCGTAATCCGGGCAATAGAGCAGGGCATCCGTGTGAATCAGGGGAATGTCACCCCGCGTGGCGAGCTTGCCTCGCAGATTGCTGACCATGCGGGAAATCTGCACCGCGACATTTTTTGATTTGCGAGGATATTGCTTTACCAGACCCTCTGGCGATTCCTCCAGAAATCCACATTTCTGCTCGATCAGCAGCAAGTCCCCCGCGCAATTCACGACAGCAAAATCGATTTCCCCGTAAATCGCATGCTGCCCATCCATTCCCGTCCAATGCACGCCGTGATACACCGTGTAGTCTTCAGGCAGGCCTGCCGCCAAAATTTCCAGTGTCTCGATTTCGCGCCTGGCGGCACCCGTCACGGCAAGTTCACGCCAACCATCGGGAATGATGCGGGCCATAAGCCTTCCTGAGTATGAAGAAAGCATCGAGCTTAATGCATTCAGCACACCCGCACCAGACGTGACGACGGGGACCGAAGTCCCCGCCGGCTTTCTTGGGTAACAAGGCTTCAGCGGCCCCGGCTAGCCGTTTTTAGGCGGCGATAGCGAATTGCTCATCATTGGCAATTATGGATTTGCTTCATTAACGTCGATCGCCTGACGAGTTGCCTGCGCACCTTTGTCCGCCCTGTCGAAACCAGTACACCCCCAGCCAAACGCACTGTCAGCCAATGCCCTTGGGTGGAGGTGAGGGGAATCGAACCCCTGTCCAGAACGCCTCCAGATTGCCGGAATTACAACCATGGCGCGAATTATGGGGGCGCCCCCGGGGTTTATCAAGGTTTGGCGGATAAACGGGCGCTCAGCGGCTGCACCAGACACGGTGATTGCCGATGCCAAGGATGCCGCGCAATTGTTCGGTCGCAGTCTGTGTCGAGCGCACGCGTTGCGTGCTGCCATCGAACAGCACGTTGAAGCGCGCCGGTTCGCTCCAGTCGTCGCAATAACGCCATTCCCACACCAGTTCATCCCGCGCCTTGAAGTACACGGTCCACTCGACCACCGGCGGCCCCAGTACCCGCATGACCTCCTCCGGGGTCATGCCTGCCTGGATGCGGGCGAAATGGGCGGTATCGAGCACCCCTTCCCGCTGCACGTACTGTCCCGCGGCATTGCCACGCACAAAATAGGTCTGAAAGCCCATCGGTCCACGCGGATAAACCAGCGTTTCTGATCCATCCGCCGCTCGCCAGCGCATGGCCGGTACGCCCATCTGTCGCTCGACATCAACGAGCCGCTGCGGTCCCGCCGGCACATCCCCACCAAAGCCGGCACAGGCGCTGAGCATCAACAGGCTCAAGGTCGCAAACCAGCGGCGTAAATTGAACATGTCAGCCCTCTCCTCAGGTCGACCGCAGGCGCTCGCACTGGCGCGTGAAATCGCTTTCCCGGTGGTAAGTCACCAGCAGCGAATCCGTCGCGCGGGTGAGCGCCACGTAGAGCAACTTGGCTTCATCCGCTGCACTGGCCTTGGCATACGGCATGCACCCCAAGTCGGGTATCACCACACTGTTGAACTCCAGGCCCTTGCTGGCATGGATGCTGAGCAAACGCACGCCCGCTTTGCCCTTGATCTCACGAGTCGCCGGCAAACCGTGGGCGCTCAGCGCCTCAGCCAGTTGCTCAAGCTGCCGGTTGAAGCGACAGAGTACCGCCATCTCCTCATGCGCAACGCCCGCGAGTGCACGGCGTTTCAGCCATTCGACGACACCTTCGGCCTCGGCTGCTTTACCCGGGAAGCGACGGACCTGCGGCGTGTGCCCGTTCCTGCCACCGGCATCCGGATGAATCCAGGGCGCCTCCTCGGTGCCAGCCGCCTCGTCGATATAGGCGGACAGAAATTGATACGAGAAATCCAGCGCCTCGACGGTATTCCGGTAATTCACCTTGAGAATGGTGCTGCGCCCGGCGGCCTTGATGCCGAGGCTGGCCCAGGACACCGAACGCTTCTTTTTTTCGCCGTAGATGCTTTGCGCATCGTCGTAGAGCAGCAACAGCGAGTTGGTTTCGGGGTCGATCATCTGCACCAGCAACTTGAACCACTCGGGCTCGAAATCATGCCCCTCGTCGATCAGGATGGCCGAGTATTGTGCACGGGGCACGCGGCCAGACTCCGCCCCGGCAATGACGGCCTCGACCTGGCGCTCCCAAATCGGCCGTTCCGATTTTTCCAGCGCCAGTTGATACAGGTCGCACATGGCCTTGCACCAGCCATGAAAATGCCGCACCTGGACGTTATCGCCAACGCCTTTTGCCTTGAGCAGGTCCGTGAGTCGGGCGGCCAGCGTCTTGTTGTAGCACAGCACAAGAATCGGCTTGGCCATGTTGAGCCGGTCGAGGTGAAGGCAGCGAAAGGCCAGCAGCAGGGTTTTGCCCGAACCGGCGACGCCATGCACGATGCGATGGCCTTCGCCAAGATTGCGGGCAATTTTTTCCTGATGGGTGTCCATTACCTTGATCAACTCCGGCAGGAATTGGCTGATCTGCCCCTGTGAGTCCGCTGCCTCGCCTTCGGGGTGAAATAGCCCCATTTGGTTGATCCGGATTTCCGGAAAAAGATGCCAGCGCACGCGGTCGATACGCGCCAGCGAGAGCAGGCCGCCAAAACTGTACTGGAACATGTCCCAGAGCCGCTGCTGCAGGGCTTCTGCCGCCACCGACTCGGTCATTTCATCCTGGCAAATGACCCGATCCCCGGGCATGGCCTGATCCAAGCCGCTTTCCTCAAACTGGCGGCGGGTGATGTTGGTCAGAACAACGCCAAATCCCCAGGGCAGCAACAGGTGACCGTGATAGCGGCCGGGTGCCTGCTGGACCAGCAGCGGGTCGCGCTCCAGCAGGTCCGTGATTGCCATCGCATAACCCCGCGCTTGCTCCAGCGGATTCACGACGGTCGTCGGGCCGCGATCCGTGATCAGCTCGGCGCTGAAGCGATCCATGCTGCGTATCGTGGGCAACTTCCAGTCCTTGACCTCCAGCGTCAGAATGCCGCGCCCCGGATGCAGCACGATGAAATCCGGACGCAGTTGCCTGCCGCCCACCGGCACATTGATCCAGCAGCAGTAATCATCTTCCAGATTGCGCAGCAGACAGGTGGCGAAACGCCGCTCGCCTGCGGTCAACTTCAGATTTTTGGAATGAATGTCCGGAAAGAACAAGGCCATGATGCTCGGCTGGCGGCGCGACGTGCGCGTTCGCCCCCTTTAACAGGCTGCTCAAAAACCCCAGCCAGCCGATGCCAATGAGATAATGGCGACCTGGTCAGGACGAGATTGAAGAAGATGAGAACGGCGGATACCACACAGCACGCGATGTTCAGCTATCGGAGTTTGGAGGAG
>JAKLLI010000109.1 GCA_023150195.1 Azonexus sp. | reverse complement strand
CTCGGTCATCATGGTGACGGCCGAGGCCGACAAGATTTCGGTCAAGCGCGCGGCCGACATGGGGGCCATCGGCTACATCCTCAAGCCGGTGCGACCGGCTTACGTCGAATCCATGGTGAAACGGCTGTTGAACTGAATCGTTGCGGTCAACGACATCAATGCCGGGAAAACAGATCGCGCAGCTTGCACAACGACGTGGTGATATCAAAGCGCGGATCGGGCAGTGCATCGCCAACCAGGATCCGGGTGATCGCCAACGCCGGGTCGTGTTCTCCGGTCAACAGCACCTCGCAGCCCCTTTTCTTCATGTGACGAATGAAGCCATCGCCAGCGCTGGCGGCGACGGCGATGTCGATGCCATCGAGCGGGTGCGGCCGGTCATCCTCAAAGGTGTGCAGCACTTCGTCCTTGGCCAGCGTGACCCGATGCGGTGCCGGGAGGAGCTGGTTGGCACGGTGTGCACTCAGGTCGTAAAGCAGCCAGTGGCAACATTGGCCGGCATGGCCGCTGACTTCATCGAAGTGCTTGGTGGCGATGGCAATTTTCATGGCTGGATTGTCGTAAAGCCTACAAGGCGCCTAAAGGGCGGAAAGGGTGACCGCCACGTCGCGCTGGCCGGCGAAATACGGCGCACTGGTGACCAGGATGCTGGCGCCGGCACGGGCATAGGCCGCTGCGTTGGTGGCGTTGATACCCCCGGCAGCAGCAAGTCGCGTGCCCGGAATTCGTTGTTTTATGCGGTCGACCGCATCAGGCGGCCATTTTTCCAGTTGCAGGATGTCGGCGCCGGCCCAGGCCAGCGCCTCGGTCTCGTCGCCGACTTCGACGACGATGGCGCGTTCCGGCCAGCGGCGGCGCAGGCGGGCAAGTATCGCGGCGGGTGTTTCGGCAAGGAAGGCGCGATGTTCGGCAAAGACCAGCAGGGTTTCCGACAGGCTCAGGCGGTGCGGGCTGGCACCGCCGGCAAGCACGGCCTTGACCGTCGCCGCCTTGGTGCCGGGGAAGTTCTTGCGCGTGCACGCGACGGCGCAATCCGGATTGCCGCTGCGGGCAGCAGCGACGATGTCGGCGGTCGCCGTGGCGATGCCGGAAAGGTACTCCATCAGGGTCTGCGCGGTTTTCCAGACGACGTGCAGTGCGGCGGCCTCGCCTTCGAGCGAGAGGATCGTTTCACCCGCTTGCAGCGTCGTGCCGCTGGCGGCAAACGTGCCGGTCGGCAGCAGACCGCGTAGTTTGCCCAGACGCCGGGCTTCCTCGCTACCGCAGACCACCATGGCGAAACGGGCGCGAAAATCGAGTCGACCGCGACATTCGCCGATGTCGAGTGCGAAGGTAGTCGCGTCACCGGCCGGGGCATCTTCGCCGAGCAGGCGTTCGAGTTCGTGATCGGGCAGGGTGTAAGGGTTCATCGGCTCATTCCAGCAGGGCGACGGACTTGACCTGGACCTTGACCGGCAGGCCAGTTGCAATGCCGAGCTGCGCCGCCGAGCGGCGGGTCAGGCGGGCGACCAGCAGGCTTGCCCCGATTTGCACGCGGACCAGCAGCAGGCCAGGATGGTCGTCGGCGGCGAAGCTTTCGACGCAGCCGTCGAGGCAGTTCTGGATGCTGCTCATGCCCGGTTCGTTTAGCGCCAGGCTGACGTCGCGGGCGAGTACGCGGACCCGGACGCGCTTGCCGACCGGCACCGCAGGGTCGCGCGTCCACAAGCTGCCACCGGCGAAATCGACGCGCGCCAGATGCCATTCGGCATCGATCTCGCCAATCGTCGCGTCGAGCACGACGCCGGCGTCCTCGCCGAGCCGGATCGGCAGGTCGAGACGGGCCAGCGTTTCGCCGAGCGGGCCGGCGGCGACGACGCGGCCGCTGTCCAGGGCGACAATATGGTCGGCCAGCCGGGCGACTTCTTCCGGCGAATGGCTGACGTAGATGACCGGGATGTCGAGTTCGTCGTGCAGGCGTTCCAGGTAGGGCAGGATTTCCTGTTTGCGCTTCAGGTCGAGTGCCGCCAGCGGTTCGTCCATCAGCAGGATTTCCGGGCCGACGGCCAGCGCCCGGGCAATGCCGACGCGCTGGCGCTCACCGCCGGACAGCGTGTCCGGCTGGCGTTCCAGCAGGTGGCCGATGCCGAGCAGTTCGATGGCCGCATCGAGGCCGACGCGGGCGGCGCCGTCGCTGCGTTTCTGGCCGAACTGCAAATTGCCGAGAATCGACAGGTGCGGGAACAGGCTGGCTTCCTGGAAGACGTAGCCGATCGGCCGGCGATGCGTCGGCAGCCAGGTGGTTTCGTCCTGCCAGATTTGGCCCTTGAAAACGAGTCGACCGCAGGATGCCCGTTCCAGGCCGGCGATGCAGCGCAACAGCGAGGTCTTGCCCGAGCCGGAATGGCCGAACAAGGCGGTGACGCCGCGGCCGGGCAAATTCAGGTCGATATCCAGCGAAAAACCGGGCCAGTCGAGTTTGAAGCGCGCTTCGATGTTGTCCATGTCAGGCCGCCTTGCGGGCCGGGCTGCGGCGGGTGTACATCGCCAGCAGCACGGCAAACGAGAAGATCAGCATGACCGCTGCCAAACGGTGTGCATCGGCGTATTCCATTGCCTCGACGTGGTCGTAGATCTGCACAGAGGCGACTCGGGTGACGCCGGGAATGTTGCCGCCGATCATCAGCACGACACCGAATTCGCCGACGGTGTGGGCAAAGGTCAGGATGCCGGCGGTGATGAAGCCTGGCCTGGCCAGCGGCAAAACCACCGAAAAAAAGATGTCGACTGGAGAAGCACGCAAGGTCGCGGCAACTTCCAGTGGCCGGTCGCCAATGGCTTCAAAGGCGGTTTGCAGCGGCTGCACCATGAAGGGAAAGGAGTAGAACACCGAGGCAATGACCAGGCCCCAGAAGGTGAAGGGCAGGGTGCCCAGGCCGAGCGCCTGCGTCAGCTGGCCGAATGGGCCGTTCGGGCCCATGGCCAGCAGCAGGTAGAAACCGAGCACCGATGGCGGCAGGACCAGCGGCAGCGCGACGACGGCGCCGACCGGCCCCTTCCACCAGGCCCGGCTGCGCGCCAGCCACCAGGCGATCGGCGTGCCGATGAGCAGCAGGATCAGCGTCGTGATTCCGGCCAGGCGGATGGTCAGCCAGATGGCTTGCAGGTCGGCGTCGGTCAGCAACATCGTTTCCTTTTCTCAGCGCAGGGCGTAGCCGTAGGATTTAACCACGGCGTGACCGTAAGGGGACTTCAGGAATTCGATGAAGGCCTTGGCCGCCGGGTTGTCCTTGCCCTTGGCGAGGATGACGGCATCCTGGTAAATCGGCTCGTGCAGTTCACCCGGAACGATCCAGGCGGAGCCGCTGTTCAATTTGCCCTCCTTGAAGACCTGCGACAGCGCAACGAAACCGAGTTCGGCATTGCCGGTACTGACGAATTGCACGGTTTGCGAGATGTTTTCACCCTGGACGAACTTCGGTTTCACGGCGTCCAGCAGCTTCATCCGGCTGAGTGTTTCCATCGCAGCGGCCCCATAAGGGGCGGTTTTCGGGTTGGCGATAGCGAGTTTGTTGAACTTGCCGGCTTTCAGGACTTCACCCTTGGCATCGACGAAATCGGCTTTGGCTGACCAGAGGACCAGCGCGCCGACCGCGTAGGTGAAGCGGCTGCCCGGCACGGTATGGTTTTCCTTGTCCAGCTTGGCCGGTGTCGTGTCGTCGGCCGCCAGGAAGACTTCGAATGGGGCGCCGTTGGTGATCTGGGCGTAGAACTTGCCGGTGGCGCCGAAGGAAAGCACCGCCTTGTGGCCGGTTCGCCGTTCGAACTCGCCGGCGATCTGCTGAGCCGGGGCCGTGAAGTTGGCGGCGACGGCAACCTGGACTTCGGCCGCCTGCAGGCCTGCAGCGGCGAGCAGAGAGATGACAAGGGCAGACAAGCGCTTCATGGTGTTCTCCTGGAAAGAAGGGATGGGATCAGGCGTATTTGCAAAGAATGACGGAGGAGGCCTTGAACACGGCGCAGGCTTGTTCGCCGACGGCCAGGCCAAGCTTCTCGACGCTGTCGTGGGTGACGACGGCACAGACCGTTTTGCCCGTCTTCATGGCCAGCGTGACTTCCGAATTGACCGGGCCTTCGTGGATGCGGGTGATCTCGCCCCACAGGTGGTTGCGCGCCGTTGTTTTGACCGCGGGATCATTGAGCAGCAGCACCGACGACGACTTGACCAGCGCGTTGATCTCCATGCCGATGTTGAGGCCGAGGTTGTCGGCGGATTCGCCGGTGATCACGGCCACCAGTTCGTTCTCGTCATCGAGCTTGATCCGTACTTCGTAGTCCACATGCCCTTCGCGCAGACCGACGATCCGGCCGCCGAACTGGTTGCGGGCGCTGGTCTTCATCGACATGCGCTTCAATAACTGGCTGAACTGCTGGAAGTCGCTCGCCTGGCCATCGTTCATGCTCGCCGTCAGGCGGTCCAGGGCGGCCTGGTATTCCGCTTCGAGCGCCCGGTAGAGGGCGATCACCTTGCGCCCGTAATCGGTCAGCAAGGTGCCGCCACCATGCTTGCCGCCAGTCGAGCGCAGCACCAACGGCTGCTCGGCCAGGTTGTTCATGGCATCGACGGCATCCCAGGCCGCCTTGTAGGACAGCGGCACGGCTTTTGCTGCCTGCGAGATCGAACCATGCGCCTCGATCGCTTCAAGCAGGCGGATGCGCGTGTCGCCGAGAAAGGTGCCGAAGGGGCCGTCGAATTCGAGCTTGCTGCGCAGACGGGTGAGGGCTTGATCCATGGTGTTATGTTCTTTGTTATATAACGTAGATGAGTTTACCGAAAAATATTTGTAGCGCTATGGTTGTTTGTCTATAAAAGGATTCGTTACATTGCCGACATGCCGCAGTTGTTTCGTTAGTTATAAGCATATATAGCGAAAAACGGGCCAGTTGGATTGATAACCAAGGAGAACGCCATGAACGTCAGCGCACGCAATGTTTTTAAAGGAAAAATCACCGCTTTGACCGATGGGGTAGTCAATGCCGAAGTCGAAGTGAGCTTGGCCGGGGGCGACCGGATTGTCGCAATCGTGACAGAGGGGAGCGTTCAGTCGCTCGGTCTGGTGGTCGGCAAGGAGGCTGTTGCCTACGTCAAGGCGCCCTGGGTTATGTTGCTGTCGGGCGCGCCCGATGTCCGCTTTTCGGCGCGCAACCAGCTGGCCGGTACGGTCAGCGCACTGATCAAGGGTGCGGTCAATACCGAAGTCGGTATTACCCTGGCCGGCGGTACGGTGGTGCATTCGGTGGTGACCAACGAGGCAGTGCTCGAACTCGGTCTCAAGGTCGGCGAGCCAGCGACGGCGCTGATCAAGGCCAGCCACGTCATCCTCGGCGTTCCTGCCTAGGGTCAGTGGCTAATCAAGCTTGCTGGCGTTGAAACCAGGTTTCAAGCGCATCCCACTCGGCCGGTAGTTCGCTGGCCAATCCCCCGGTGAAGTGACGCCAGATCGTCAGGTGGCGGGGCTGGACGATGGTCAACACGGGGATGCCCATGGCCATGAGGTCCAGCATTTCGGCAGCAAACCCCCCGCCTTCCGCTTCCAGTCCGGAAAAACGGTTAAAAATGGCGAGGTCGGCGCCGGTCTCTGCAATTTGCCGCATCACGGCACAGGCGTCGGCAATGGCGGCGGTATCGACGACGCAGGCGGTGGACTGGCTGCCCAGATTTTGTGAAATGGGATAGATGCTGCCGGTCGACAGGTCACGCAGGCTGAATTTGCAGTCGCTCTCAGCCGCGCAGCGCTGCTGGACCAGTCCACGAACGCGATAACCTTGCTGACTCAGGGTGTCGGCGAAGTCGCTGAGGAGCTGGTCGACGTCCTCATTGGCTTGCGGCGTGATGGCGGCAATGGCCAGTTTGTCGTCTTCGAGGCAGTGAGCGGCGGTCATGGCCTGCCATTTTATCGGCTAGGCGGAACCAGCGCACGGCCTAGGCATCGAAATGCAGGCTCAGGCTGGCCAATGCCTTGGCCAGCGGCAAGTTTTCTTCGGTCTCCAGCATGCCGGGGACAGGATGGGGGTATTCGAAAAAGACGCCATAGGTGCCTGGACGCTGACCATGGAGGTACACGTGGGCACGCAGCTTTTCCAGTTCGGCGTGGCGCAGGGTGACGATGGCGGGATCATCGCCCTGATCGGGGGCGATATCGCAGGCCTCGCCAATCTGTTCGTCAAGGGACACCAGCAGGCGCCGCAAGGCGCGGTCCTTGGGCAGGGACCAGGGATTGGTATTCATGCGCCCAGCGCCGGCCGGATGCTGGCCAGCCAGGCATCGATCCGCGCTTCGGTTTGCATCGCCTGGTGATGCTGGTCGATGGCCAGGCCGAGGAATTCATCGCGGTCGATCGCCTTCGAGGCGGCAAATTCGTAGCCTGCCGTTGGCCAGCGACCGATGACACTAGGGCCTGTTCATAGTAGCCAGACATAAGCGCAAGCCAGATGAAGGAAAGCATTGAATCGATTGGCAAGTTTGTCGTATCGAGTAGCGATACGCCGAAACTGCTTGAGTCGATTGAAGAAGCACTCGACCAGATGACGCGCCTTGTAACGATG
>JAKLLI010000108.1 GCA_023150195.1 Azonexus sp. | reverse complement strand
ATCCGCTCCTCCAAACTCCGATAGCTGAACATCGCGTGCTGTGTGGTATCCGCCGTTCTCATCTTCTTCAATCTCGTCCTGACCAGGTCGCCATTATCTCATTGGCATCGGCTGGCTGGGGTTTTTGAGCAGCCTGTTAACCAGCCGATCGCCACTGACTGACGGAGGACTGCCATGTTCCACGAATATCGCGACCTGATAACCGAACTGAAGACGAGCGACCGTTACTTCCAGAACCTGTTCGAGAAGCACAACACGCTCGACCAGAAGATCAAGAACATGGAAGCCCACATGGAACCGGGCACACCGGACGAGATAGAGGTTCTGAAGAAAAAGAAGCTGGCCATCAAGGACGAGCTTTACACCCTGCTCCAGAAAATCAGTCTCAGCCACGTCAAGGTCTGACGCGGCATGAGGTCAGGACATCGCCAGGCGACCGCATCAACCGGCCAGCACTATGAGCGCCATCCGGTCAGCTGCGACATCGAGGGCGATGTCTACTCCGGCCACTACTGGGTGGCTGGCATGATCCTCGTCGTCTCCACCGCGACCGGTGGCACCAGCCGGCAACTGGCTGGCCAACCACCGGCCGTGTTGGCCAGAACCCTGCTCAGGGAATTCATTCTGGCCAGGCGCGACAACCCGGCCGCCCTTTCCGGCCAGGGTTGACGCACCACGGCAAGGCCCGCCCCTGGCGGGCTGTGCCGCTTATTCCCCGAAGGGCAAGGTTGCCCGCTCGATCACCTTGCGCAGCACAAAACTGGTGTGCACGCCGGTCACCCCCTGAATCCGCGTGATCTTGTTCAGCAACAGATCCTGGTAGGCATCCATGTCGCGCACGACGACCTTCAACTGGTAGTCCGACTGCTGGCCGGTAATCAGCAGGCACTCCAGCACCTCGGGAATATCGGCAATGGTTCGCTCAAGATTGGCGAAACGCTCCGGCGTGTGCTGGTCCATCGAAATACCGATCAACGCCATCAGCGTCAGACCCAGTTTCTTTGCATCGAGATGGGCGCGATAGCCGGCAATCAATCCGGACTCCTCCAGCGCCCTTACCCGGCGCAGGCAGGGTGACGGCGACAGGCCGATGCGGTCGGCCAGATCCTGGTTGCTGATACGGCCATCGGCCTGGAGGATGGCGAGAATTTCCCGGTCGTAGCGATCAATCTGCATATAATTGCCTTTTAGTTAATTTTTACGCAACTTTCTGCTTAATTTTAGTAAACACAAAGCTGAATTCGCAAGCACCTGCCGTGCGCTTCTCAGTAATATTTCGTCATCGAAAAAGACTTCCACGGAGCAGCGCCATGCAGCCATCGCAAGCCAAATACGTCCCCTTCCCACCGGTCAATCTCGTCGACCGCCAGTGGCCGGGCCGCACCATCACCCAGGCCCCGATCTGGATGAGCACCGATTTGCGCGACGGCAATCAGGCGCTTTTCGAGCCGATGAATGCCGAGAAAAAGATGCGCATGTTCAAGACGCTCTGCGCCATCGGGTTCAAGGAAATCGAGATCGCTTTCCCCTCCGCCTCGGAGACCGAATTCGGCTTCGTGCGCCAGCTCATCGAAGGTGGCCACATCCCGGACGACGTTCGTATCGAAGTCCTCACCCAGGCCCGAGAGCACCTCATCCGCCGCACCATGGAATCGGTCAAGGGCGCCAAACAGGCCATCGTCCACGTCTATAACGCCACCTGCAAGACCTTCCGCGAGAACGTGTTCGGCATGAGCAAGGCGGAAGTCATCGCCATGGCCACCGACGCCGTGCGCCACATTCGCACCCTCGCCGACGAGATGCCGGAAACCGAGATCACCCTCGAGTACAGCCCGGAACTCTTCACCGCCACCGAGCTCGATTTCGCCAAGGAAGTCTGCGACGCCGTCACCGCCGCCTGGGGCGCGACGCCCGAGCGCAAGGTCATCCTCAATCTCCCGACCACGGTTGAGATCGCCACACCCAACATCTACGCCGACCAGATCGAGTGGATGCATCGTAACCTCGAACGCCGCGACAGCGTCCTCATCAGCCTTCACCCGCACAACGACCGCGGCACCGCCGTGGCTGCCGCCGAACTCGGCCTCATGGCCGGCGCTGACCGTGTCGAGGGCTGCCTCTTCGGCAACGGCGAGCGCACCGGCAATGTCGACCTCGTCACCCTCGCCCTCAATATGCACACGCAAGGCGTCGATCCGCAGCTTGATTTTTCGGATATCAATGCCGTTGCCCGCACATTCGAACACTGCACCCAGCTCCCGATCCATCCGCGCCACCCATACGTCGGGGATCTCGTGTTTACGGCCTTCTCCGGCTCCCACCAGGACGCCATCAAGAAGGGGTTTGCCGCTCAAAAGGCGGATGAGCCATGGACAGTGCCCTACCTCCCGATCGACCCGGCGGACGTTGGCCGCAGCTACGATTCGGTGATTCGCGTGAACAGCCAGTCCGGCAAGGGCGGCATCGCTTATCTCATGGAAACCGAGCATGGCATCGTGATGCCGCGCCGTTTGCAGGTCGAGTTTTCCGGCGTGGTCCAGAAACACACCGACACGCACGGTGGCGAAGTCAGCGCCAACGATATCTGGGCGCTCTTTTCGACCACTTACCTTGAGTCGACCGCAGCCATCCGCTACCGCGAGCATCATCTCTTCGAACACGGGCAGCAGCAGGGGATCCGCCTCTCGGTCGATATCAACGGCACGCCGCATTTGCTCACCGGCGAAGGCAACGGCCCGATCAATGCCGCCATGCACGCCCTGCAGAGCGCCGGGATTCAGGCTCAGGTCCGCAGTTACGAAGAGCGCTCGATGGTCCCCATGGGCGAAGATGGCAATGCTCGCGCCTGCGCCTTCATCGAAATGGCGGCCAGCGGTTGCGGCGAATGTTACGGCGCCGGCATTGATGCCAACATTGTGACCGCCTCAATCAAGGCCTTGATCAGCGGCGTCAACCGACTCGGGATCGCCCGGCACATCGGTCAGGCCGCCTGAATCCTTGCCCCCGCGCTCGCCCCTGAAGGCGTCGCGGGGGAATTTTCCCTTGCCACTCAGGGGTTTGCCGCGTAACATGCGGCGGCTTTCGGGCGCAATGCCCGATCTCATCGTTCTGCCCCGCGTAAATGCCGTCTCCCTGCTGCGCCCTGAGAACCAACGCCAGCACACCGCACCTCCATTGCCCGTCGCAAAGCGCCAATTGACCGCTCGCAGGCCGTCCGCCCAAAGCCCGGACCGCCTCGGCCCCTTGCTTTGGAGACAGTTTGGTTCGCCTCGAATTTGCCATCGACCTTCAGTACACCGTCGCGCCACCAGGCGCCGATTTTGTCTTCAATATTCAAGCCGCACAGACCAGCCATCAGCGCATTGCCGATGAGGCGCTGAAAATCAGTCAGGCCATCCCCTTCGCCATCCAGACCGAAGCGGCCACCGCCGCCCGCTTTCTGCGCATGCGCGCGCAAGCCGGCACGCTCACGGTCAACTACCGCGCCAAGCTGGATATCGAGCATCACATCGCCGATCCGGACAAAATCGACGAAACCCCGATCAATCAGTTGCCACTCGCCGCGCTCGGTTACATTTATCCCAGCCGCTACTGTCAGTCCGATCGCCTGGCGCTCCTGGCAATCAACGAATTCGGTCATCTGCCCAAAGGCTACCGCCGTGTCGAAGCGGTGTGTGCCTGGGTGCATCGACACATTGCGTTTCGTCCCAACTCCAGCAGTTCGACCACCTCCGCACTGGACACACTCACCGACCGGGCAGGCGTCTGCCGTGACTTTGCCCACCTGATGATTGCCATCTGCCGTGCGTTGAGCATTCCTGCCCGCTTCGCCACAGGGATCGACTATGGCGCCGACCCGGCGCTCGGGCCGACCGATTTCCATGCCTACGTGGAAGTCTTCCTGAGCGGTCGCTGGTACCTTTTCGACCCCTCTGGCACGGCCATTCCGATGGGATTCGTGCGCATCGGCACGGGCCGCGATGCGGCCGACGTCTCATTTGCCACCATTTTTGGCAGTGTCAGTTCCCTGCCACCCACCATTGTCATCAAGGCAATTACCGCCCCCGGCGATATTTGGGATGTCCCCCAACGCCGCCCTGAGGCCCTGTCCACCGATTTGACAGTATGCGACCTCAGCATCCCGTCCTCAACCTGAAGGAGCGCCACTTGGCCAAAGAAGAATTACTGGAAATGCAAGGTGTTGTCGAAGATGTCCTGCCCGATGGCCGTTTTCGGGTATTGCTGGAAAACGGACACCAGATGGTGGCCTATACCGCCGGCAAGATGAAGAAGAACCACATTCGCATCCTGCTCGGCGACAAGGTCAGTCTGGAACTCTCTCCCTATGACCTGAGCAAGGGCCGGATTACCTTCCGCCACCTGGAAACCCGCGGCAGCGCCCCGCCGCCCCGTCGTCGCTACTGAGCCCGGCGTCCCGGGCGAAACTGCCAGACGTCGTCGTAATAGGCGGCGTCCTCGCTGGCCGCAGTCACGCCGGGAATGCCAAGCAAGGGCAAGGGTTGAAAATCTCTTGGCCGCGCGTAGCGGCCACTGGACAAATCTTCGGCCAGGCGACGGTCGACCGCCGCATTGAGCGCATCTCCCGTGAGCGCCAGGCAGTCTGTCCCGACATCGTAAAGCACCGCCTTGGCGGTCAGGCCGCGAAACGGCTTCAGCAGCAATTCGTAGGTGGCATGGCCGAATACCACGAAACGCATGTATGCCCTGACTTCGGCTCGGTGCTCGACAAATAGCGATTTCCAATGAAAATTGCGCAGCAGGTCGAGCAAATCCGCGCGCGTGGAGAGTACGACGATGCCGCATTCATCGAAATGGGTGAGGGCATCCCGGACCCGGCCACGCGCCTCACCTGGTGCTTGCATGGCCGCCACATGCGCGGCCGTCACGGCCCGCTTGGTTTCCGGAAAACTCAGCCAGACCAGTGCATTGAAATAGTCGTGCCAGTGATCCGGTCGGGTTTCCACTTCGCCGCTTTCCCAGACCCGACATTCGTAAGCCAGACCATCGTCCTTGGGCGGCACGAAGCGCAGCGGACGCCCATCCGCCAGAAGCACCGAATGCTGGGCCAGCAGGTGGGCCAGTGCCTCGCCATCCGGGCACGCCGGCAATTGCGCCAGCCAGGTCCGCAAAGGGTCAAACAATGGCCCGGCAAGGGCCGCCTCGACACTCACTGGGCAGCGTCAGCAGCGTCGGCAACTTCCTTGACGAAGGTCAGCTCACCGCCCTTGACCCGGAACGTCCCGCGCAATTCGCCCATCCCGCCTTCAGGCTCACCATCAACCCGCGCCCAGGACTCGCAGGTTTGAGTTTCCGTTGCGAACATGCGCTTGCCGGCCTTGATGATGTAAGCCCCCGAAGGCACCTGCCACACCTCCACCCGCGTGTTCTCAGTCGCCGCCCCCAGGGGATGGCGACGCATGCAGGCTGGCATCCGCGAAACCACCAAGGTCAGTTCTACCTTCTTGTCCCAGAAATAGGGTTGTTCGCGAATCAGCGAGAGCACGTGATCGCGCGAACCATCGATCTGATACGTGGCCCCATCGTTCACGCAGCCCCCCAGCAAGGGGATAAGGAGCGCACAGACCAGCAGGCGGAAGGGTCGCTTCATGCTCATCCTTTCAGCGCATTTTCCAGGACAGGACTTCACCCGCACGCAAGGGCACGATATCGTCACCCGCGATATAGGGGTAAGTCGCCGGCACCGTCCAGTCCTCGCGAACCAGGGTCACCGTGTCGCGATTACGCGGCAGGCCATACCAGTCCGGCCCGTTGAAGCTGGCAAAGGCCTCCAGCTTGTCCAGCGCCCCCGCCCGTTCAAAGGCTTCCGCATACAGTTCGATGGCGGCATAGGCGGTGTAACACCCGGCACAGCCGCAGGCGGCTTCCTTGGTCTGCTTCGCGTGCGGGGCCGAGTCGGTGCCGAGAAAGAACTTCGGATTGCCGGAGGTGGCGGCCGCTACCAGGGCTTCGCGGTGGGTTTCGCGCTTGAGCACCGGCAGGCAATACCAGTGCGGGCGCACGCCGCCCTGAAAAATGGCATTGCGGTTGTAGAGCAGGTGATGCGCCGTGATCGTGGCCGCGACGGTCGACGGGGCGGCAGCGACAAATTCCGCGGCATCCCGGGTGGTGATGTGTTCCATCACGACACGCAGCGTCGGAAAGCGTTCGATCAGGGGCAGCAGCACCGTGTCGATGAACATTTTTTCGCGATCGAAGAGGTCGACCGCAGGATCGGTGACTTCGCCGTGCACCAGCAACGGCAGCCCCAAACGCGCCATTTCGGCCAGGGTGTCATACGCTTTTTCGATGGCAGTCAGGCCGGCGTCGGAATTGGTGGTGGCGCCCGCCGGATACAGCTTCACCGCCTTGACGAAGCCCGCAGCCACGGCGGCGGCAATTTCGCTGGCCGGCGTGTTGTCGGTCAGGTACAAGCTCATCAGCGGCTCAAAATTCATGCCGGCCGGCAGGGCCGCCAGAATGCGCTCGCGGTAGGCTGCGGCCTGCGCGACGGTGGTCACCGGGGGTTTGAGATTGGGCATCACAATCGCCCGGCCAAACTGGCGGGCGGTATGCGGCAACACAGACGTCAGC
>JAKLLI010000107.1 GCA_023150195.1 Azonexus sp. | reverse complement strand
ACCCGGCAAAACGGTTGCCGAGGGCGGCGCCAATCCCTACCGTTATGGCCACATGGTCGAAGTCACGGTGGCAGCGGAGGGCAGCACCCGGGTGGCCAAGCACTATTCGATGGGGCGCTTGTCCTTCGAACTGGGCGACGTAATGGCCGACCGGCGCACGGTGTATTTCGGCGATGACGGGACGGATGTGATTCGTGCCATGTACGTGGCGGACAAGGAAGGCGATCTGAGCGCCGGCACTTTGTATGCCGCGCGCTGGCTGCAGGAAAGTGGCGCCGGTTTTGGCCAGGCCCGCTTGCAGTGGATTCGGCTGGGGCATGCCAGCGATGCGGAAATTGAGGCCTTGATTGAGGGCGGCATCCGTTTCTCGGATATCTGGGAGGTCGCCGATGCGGCTGCCGTTGCCGCCAATCCCGGTCAATACGTGGGGTTCAAGCCACTGTTCGTGTACGGCGGCACCGGCAGTCGCGCCGGCGTGCGCTATTACCGTTTGAAGCCGGGGCAGGCGCAAGCGGCGGCTTTTCTGGAAACCCGTCGTTATGCCGCCTGGCTGGGCGCGACCAGCGAATTTACCAAGATGGAAGGGATCGCCCATTCCCGCGCCGAAGGCAAACAATGGACGGTCATGAGCTATGTTCGCGACGGCATGCTGGCCGGCAACAATGGCGCGCGTCCTGCGGACGATATCCGTCTTGAGGGCGCCGCCGCCGATCTGAACTGCGGTGCCGTGTACGAAAGCCAGCTTCGTGGCGGGCAGCGGGATGCGGTGGGGCAGCCGATCCTGAGCGATCTGGTGGCGGTGGATATGCGCGCCGTGGTCAGTGGCGCCCGTCAACCCGCTGGCGCCAAATCCGGCCCCTTCGATACCTGCGATACGGAAAAGCCCGCCAACCCGGACAACATTCGCTATTCCGAGGCGATGCGTACCCTGTTCATCGGCGAGGATTCCAGCAACCACCTGAACAACTTTGTTTGGGCCTATTCACTGGACAGCAAACAGGCGACCCGGATTTTTAGCGCGCCGGCGGGCGGTGAAAACACCGGGTTGAATGTGTACGACAACCTCAACGGGCACGCCTACATTTTGGGCAATGTGCAGCATCCCGGCGCCATCGAGGATTTGCAGCACTACCCGCCGGCCATTCGTGAGGACTTGCGGGGCAAGGTCGATCCTCGCGGAATGGTCGGTTATTTGCTGGGCTTGCCTGCCCTGCAGCGCTGAGTGCGTGCGGGCCGGCGCGGGATCAAAGCCGGCCCAGCTTGCGGTACAGCGTATTTCGGCTGACCCCCAGCAGTCGGGCGGCAGCGGAAATGTTGCCGGACACTGAGGCAAGCGCCTGCTGGGCGGCGAGATCGCCGATTTCCTTCAAATTTTTGCCGTTGACCGGCATGAACGCCAGGCCGTCGGCGGCTGGCTTCGCCATGGCGGGCGATGGGGCAGGGCGCTCGAACACTTCCTCGGGCAAATGGCCGACGTCGATCTGCCGTTCGCCGTCTTCCAGCAGGACGCAGGCCAGCCGGATGACATTGCTCAACTGGCGCAGATTGCCCGGCCAGTGGTAGGCGAGCAGGGTGGCCATGGCGGCATCGGAGATGCCGACCGGCGTCGAAAAATCGAAGGCTTCCGTTTCATCGCAGATCAGTTGATGGATCAGGAAACCCAGATCCTGCCGGTCGCGCAGGGCAGGCAGGGTCAGGCTCAGGCCGTTCAGGCGGTAGTACAAGTCTTCACGGAAACGGCCGGCGGCGACTTCATCGCGCAATTTGCGGTGGGTGGCGCAGACCAGCGCGATATCCACCGCAAACTCGCGGTGCCCGCCCAGGGGTGTCACGATTCTTTCCTGTAGTACCCGCAACAGCCGCGATTGCAGGGCCAGCGGCATGTCGCCGATTTCATCGAGGAACAGGGTGCCGCCATGCGCCTGCTGGATTTTGCCCATGGCGCCATCCTTGCGCGCGCCGGTGACCGCGCCGCCGGCATAGCCGAACAGTTCGGCTTCGATCAGGTTTTCCGGAATGGCGGCGCAGTTGAGGGCAATGAAGGGCCCGCTGGCGCGGGGGCTTTCATGATGAAAGGCCTGGGCAAAGAGTTCCTTGCCAACGCCGGATTCGCCTTGCACGATCAGCGGGATGTCGCGCCCCAGCAAACGGCGGGCGCGGGCGATGGCCTGCTGCATGACCGGGTCACCCGTATTCAGGGTGTCGAAATTGGGCTTGGGCTTGTAGGGGAGACGCGGGCGGGTGGTCTCGGTGTCCATGTCGGGCGCGTGCTGGATGGCATGCCCGACCGCTTGGGCGAATCGTTCTGGGGTTGGGGAAGCGAGCTTCATGGGGCCCTCCGGTGTCTCTCACCTGGTCTCGTTTGCGGGAACTCGCAGGTGAGGAATACCCGAAGGCAGCCCCCTGCGTTATTTATCAAAAACAACATATTTGCGAAGTATATCGAAATAAGGATGGTTCGCAAGCGGAAAAATGCCCGCGCCCGGTTTTGGCTGAATTTGCACGCAGACTGTCCTCGTCAGGCATGGTCAGTCTATTCCGGGCTGATTAGGATGCAGGCACAACAATCCCCCAGGAGGAGAACCCATGCAGGCATTTCAGGATTACTACCCGGAGAATCTGGCGCATTGCTATGGCTGTGGCCGCAACAACGCCGACGGACATCAGATCAAGACGGTTTGGGACGGCGAGGAAACGGTGACCCGTTTCCAGCCCCGACCGGAACATACGGCCATCCCCGGATTTGTGTATGGCGGCTTGCTGGCCTCGCTGATTGATTGCCACGGCACGGGCACGGCCGCCGCGGCCATGTACCGTGCCGAAAACCGCTCGATGGACAGCCTGCCGGCCTTCCGCTTTGTGACCGGGTCGCTGCAGGTGAGTTATCTCAAGCCGACGCCGCTCGGGCCGGTGCTGGAAATTCGCGGTCGGGTGAAGGAAATCAAGGGACGCAAGGTGGTCGTCGAGGCCACGGGGTTTGCCGAGGGCGTTGCCACCGCACGCGGCGAAGTGATTGCACTGCAAATGCCTGACACCTTTGTCGCCCGCTGACGGGTGACCGGACAGGCGAGGGCGCGTATCCTTGGCGGCCGCGCCCTTGATGTCTGTCCATGACCACCGAACTTCCTCCGCGTACCGAACGGTTTTTTTTGCTGACACTGGCTGGCATCCAGTTCAGCCACATTCTCGATTTCATGATCATGATGCCGCTGGGGCCGATCCTGATGGCGGCCTTTGGCATTGGTGCGCACGAGTTCGGCTTGCTGGTGGCGTCCTACAGTTTCAGCGCGGCCATTTCCGGTTTATTGGCGGCGACCTTTGTTGACCGTTTCGAGCGCAAGCGCCTGTTGCTGGGCTGCTTCGTCCTGTTCGCACTGGCCACGCTGGCCTGCGGTCTGGCCCCGGGCTACACCAGCCTGATCGTGGCCCGTGGCCTGGCCGGCATGTTTGGTGGCGTGATGGGGGCGATGGTGCAGACCATGATCGGCGATGCGATTCCGTTTGCGCGGCGGGCACAGGCCAGCGGCATCGTGTCCAGCGCCTTTTCGATTTCGACCATTGCCGGGGTGCCGCTTTCGCTGTGGCTGGCCAATCATCTCGGCTGGCGTTCGCCCTTCCTGTTCATTGCCCTGGTCAGTTTGGTATTTATCGGGGTGGGCCTGCGTTTTTTGCCGGAACTGCGCAGCCACCTGGGGGCGGAACGACGGGCGCATCTGCTTTCCGATACCTTCAGCGTGCTGGCCGATCCCAACCATCGACGCGCACTGGGTTTTTCGGCCCTGGTGATTTTTTCCGGCTTTACCGTGATTCCCTACATCACCTTGTATGCGGTCAATAACGTCGGGATTGCCCAGCAGGATATTCCGCTCGTGTATCTGGCCGGGGGCACGGCCACCTTCATTTCGGCGCGGCTGATCGGGCGCTGGGCCGATCGCATCGGCAAGGTCGTCGCCTATCGGCGGATGGCCGTGCTGGCCAGTTTTCCGCTGCTGATCAATACGCATGTCGGGCATATCCCGCTGGCGCTCTGGATTGTGCTGTCGGCCACGTTTTTCGTGCTGATTTCGGGCCGCATGATTCCGTCGATGGCGATTATTGCGTCCGCTGCCCAGGCCCGGCTGCGCGGCACCTTCATGTCGCTAAACGGCACCGTGCAGTCGCTGGCGATGGGCCTGGCAAGTACGCTGACCGGCTTTATCGTGGTCATGGATGATCATGGCCTGATGCAGGGCTATGACCGTGTCGGTTATGTGGCGGTGGCCGCCAATCTGGTGGCCATCTGGTTTGTGGGCCGCATCGTGATGCATACCCAGGCCCGTTGATGCTCAGGGGGAAATGAATGGCAGAGGCAAGCTACTGGATCATTCGCAACGCGCACCGGGTATTGACGGTGGCTGCCGACGAGCAGGGCAGTATTTTTCCGCGTTTGACCGCAGCCCATCTGGGCGATCCGGCGCAGGGACTGATCGTTGGCGAATGGGCCGGCCTGCCCGTGTGTGCGGTCGACCTGCCGGACATGCCGGAAATCGCCGGGGCCGAAGCGGTATCGCTGCGCTCGGTGTTTTCCCTGGCGGGTGCTGAATGGTTTGCGCTGGCCGGTCGCGGCTGCCAGTTGCTGGACTGGCAACGCAATCATCGCTTTTGTGGTGTGTGCGGCACGTTGACCGTGCGCAAGGCCGACGAAATGGCGATGGCCTGCCCGAGCTGCGGCAAAGTGGTTTACCCGCGCATTTCGCCGGCGGTGATGGTGCTGGTGCAGAACGGCGAGCGCCTGCTGCTGGCGCGCAGTCCGCATTTCAAGCCGGGGGTGTACAGCGCGCTGGCCGGCTTTGTGGAAGCCGGTGAAACGCTGGAACAGTGCGCCGCCCGGGAAGTGCGCGAGGAGGTCGGCGTCGAGATCTTCAATCTCCGCTATTTCGCCAGCCAGCCCTGGCCCTTTCCCGATTCCCTGATGGTGGCGTTCTTTGCCGATTACGCCGGGGGCGAACTGCGGCCAGACCCGGCGGAAATCGAGGCAGCCGACTGGTTTACCGTGGATGCTTTGCCCATCCTGCCCGATCCGGTCAGCATTTCTCGCCGCCTGATCGATGCAGCGCTGGCGCAGCGTGTACCATAGCGCCTTTGCAAAATATTCCGCCCGTATGGCCCTTGCTTATGAACTGCTGATTGGTTTGCGTTACACGCGAGCCAAACGGCGCAACCATTTCATTTCCTTCATCTCGCTGATTTCGATGGCGGGCATTGGGCTGGGGGTTGCGGCGCTGATTGTCGTGCTCTCGGTGATGAACGGCTTTCAGAAAGAATTGCGCACGCGCATTCTGGGTGTGGCTTCCCACATCCAGATTACCGGCATCTCCGGCGAATTGCCGGACTGGCAGTCGATTGCCGCGCAGGCCGCGCAGCACCCGGAAGTGCGGGCGACGGCACCTTTCGTGCAGTCGCAGGGCATGTTCTCAGTGGATGGCGAGGTCAAGGGCGCGCTGATTCGCGGCATCCTGCCCGATCGGGAAGACACCGTGGCCGATTTCCGCAAGACGATCAAAAGCGGCAGCCTGGACGACCTGCGGCCTGGCGAATTCGGCGTCGTGCTCGGCGCCGATCTGGCACGTTCGCTGCACGTGTATCTGGGCGACAAGGTGACGCTGATCGCCCCGCAAGGCACGGTCACGCCAGCGGGCGTGGTGCCGCGGGTGCGTGCCTTCCGCGTGGTCGGCATCTTCGAAGTCGGCATGTACGAATACGATGCCGGGCTGGCACTGATTCATCTGGCCGATGCCCAAAAGCTCTATCAGATGGGCGACATGGTCAGCGGCGTGCGGCTCAAGGTCGATGACCTGTTCAAGGCTCCACGCATTGCCCGTGAACTGGCGCCGATGATCAACGCCGACGCCTATCTGCACGACTGGACCAAGAGTCACGCCAATTTCTTCCGCGCGGTGCAGATCGAAAAAACCATGATGTTCATCATCCTCTCGCTGATCGTGGCGGTGGCTGCCTTCAACCTGGTGTCCACGCTGGTGATGGCCGTGACCGACAAGCAGGCCGACATTGCCATCCTGCGCACGCTGGGTGCGCGGCCCCGTTCGATCATGGCCATCTTTGTCGTCCAGGGCGCGCTGGTCGGCATGATCGGCCTCGGGCTGGGCGTGATCGGGGGCGTGGCGCTGGCACTGAATGTGGATGTGGTGGTGCCGGCCATCGAACGGCTGCTCGGCACCCAGTTCTTGTCCAAGGAGGTGTATTACATCTCCGACCTGCCGTCCGACCTGCAATGGGGCGATGTCTGGGGCGTGACCGGGATTGCCTTTGCGCTCTCCCTGCTGGCCACGCTCTACCCCAGCTGGCGGGCATCCCGCGTCAACCCGGCGGAGGCCTTGCGCTATGAATAATCCCGTCGCAACCCCGGTGCTGGTCGCCCGGGAACTGGGCAAGGTCTTTCGCGGTGGCGGCCTGGAAGTACCGGTACTGACCGCGATCAATCTGCAAGTGGACGCCGGACAAACGCTGGCCATTGTGGGTGCCTCCGGTTCCGGCAAAAGCACGCTGCTTCACCTGCTCGGCGGGCTGGACGCCCCCAGCACCGGCAGCGTCACCCTGATGGGCCGTGATTTTTCGGCGATGGGCGAGGTCGACCGTGGCGATTGGCGCAACCGCCATCTCGGCTTCGTGTACCAG
>JAKLLI010000106.1 GCA_023150195.1 Azonexus sp. | reverse complement strand
CGACGTAAATATCCTCCAGCGTCACGCCCTTGATGGCCTTCTGCTGGGTGTAATGCATGATCGCCTTGCGCGCCGCGAAGATGCCCTTGGAATCCGTGTAGCCGGCCGCATTGGGCAGGTTGCGGATGATGTCCTGCTGGATTTCCTCAGGCGAATCAAAGCCAAAGGCCGCCAGATTGCCGATGTTCAGCTTGATGATCTTGTGGCCCTCTTCCTCCATCTGCTTGGCCTTTTGCAGCACGGGGCCACGAATGTCATAGCAGACGTTGTTGAGTTTGGCGGATTTCTTGATGTGCTTCATGGAAAATATCCGGTTCGACGCGCTTCAGCCGACTTTTCGGGGAAAGGTATAATCCTACTATTACGTTTGGTGCACCGCAAAGTGAAACTCCATCTCAGCAACACATCCGGCCTCAACCTGTTCACCGCCTACGGCGACGGCTTTGTCGCGGTCAACCATGAAAAGCACGAAAAAAACCTGATCGTGCTGCCGGAAAATCTGCTGCCGGCCTGGTCAACCGCCAACATTGCCACGCTGACCGAAACCGACATGCAGCAACTGGCCGCGCTGGACGCGGAAGTCATTTTGCTCGGCACCGGCAATCGCCTGCGCTTTCCAGCGCCCGCGTTGATGCGGCCGATTGCCGAGGCCGGTATCGGCCTGGAAGTGATGGACATCCAGGCCGCCTGTCGCACCTACAACATTCTGGCCAGCGAAGGCCGTAAAGTGGCTGCCGCCCTGCTCTTCGACTGAGCCCGCCCGAACACGGCGCGCTTGAGGTACAATGCGCGCCGCTCTGCACGGACCCAACGGTTTGTGTCGTGCCCAGGTGGCGAAATTGGTAGACGCACCAGATTTAGGTTCTGGCGCCGCAAGGTGTGGGGGTTCGAGTCCCTTCCTGGGCACCATGCTTGGCATGGTCATGTAAGCCGCGCAATCGATTTATTGCCTGAACCCCCCATGGCCGTCGATCACTACGAAAACTTCCCTGTTGCTTCCCTGCTTGTTCCTGCGCATTTGCGACGGCCGATTGCGGCGATTTACCATTTCGCCCGCAGTGCCGACGACATTGCCGATGAGGGCGATGCCAGCGATGCCGAGCGCCTCGCCGGGCTAGCGGCCTATCATGCCGAACTCGACCGCATCGCGGCAGGAGAGACGCCACAAACACCGCTGTTTGTCACGCTGGCCGCGGTAATTCAGGCCTACGAACTGCCGATTCCCCTTTTCCGCGATCTCCTCGATGCTTTTGCTCAGGACGTGGTCAAAAAGCGCTATGCCGATTACCCTGAGCTGATGGATTACTGTCGGCGTTCGGCCAATCCGGTTGGACGCCTGATGCTGCATTTGTTCGGCTGCACAGCGCCAGAACAACTCATGCAATCCGATTGCATCTGCAGCGCCTTGCAGTTGATCAACTTTTGGCAGGATGTCGCGGTCGACTGGCAAAAATCGCGGGTTTACATCCCGCAAACCGACTTCCCGCATTTCGGCGTCAGCGAGAACGACATCGCCACGGCAAACGCCTCGCCAGCCTGGCAAGCGCTCATGCGTTTCGAATGCGACCGCACCGAAACCCTGATGAAACGCGGCCTGCCGCTGGTGCATAGCCTCCCGGGCCGTTTTGGCTGGGAAATCCGGTTCACCGTACAAGGCGGCCTGCGCATTCTTGAACGCATCCGCCGCGTCAATGGCGACGTCTTCCATCATCGACCGACACTGGGCCCGATCGACTGGCTGGTGCTGGCCGGCCGTTCGCTTAGAATGTCGCCCCATGAATCCTGATCTCTACTGCCAGGAGAAGTGCGCCAAAAGCGGCTCCTCCTTTTATTACAGCTTCCTCTTCCTGCCGCCGGTCCGCCGTCAGGCGATCATGGCGCTGTATGCCTTCTGCCGCGAAGTCGACGATGTGGTCGATGAATGCAGCGACATTGCGCTGGCCTCGACCAAACTGGCCTGGTGGCGCATGGAAGTCGATCGCATCGCCGAACGCAAGGCCACACACCCGGTCGGGCTGGCCTTGCAGGCGGTGGATGCCGGCATCAACCTGCCGCCCGAACAGTTGCTCGAAATCATCGATGGCATGGAGATGGATCTCCAGCAATCGCGCTACCTCGATTTCAAGGGACTCTCGCTGTATTGCTACCGCGTGGCCAGCGTCGTTGGCCTGCTGGCTGCGGAGATTTTTGGCTACCAGGATCGCCAAACGCAGAAATACGCGCACGATCTGGGCATGGCCTTCCAGCTCACCAACATCATTCGCGACGTTGGCGACGATGCCCGACGTGGCCGCATCTATATTCCGATGGATGAACTCAAGCAGTTCAACGTCCCGGCAGCGGATATCCTGAATGCGCGCTACTCGGATAATTTCACGGCCCTGATGCAATGCCAGTACGAACGCGCCCAACACTATTACGAGCAGGCTTTTTCGCAGTTGCCGGCCGTCGACCGGAAGAGCCAGCGCCCGGGCCTGATCATGGCTGCCATCTATCGCACCCTGCTCGAAGAAATTCGCGACACGCAGTTTCAGGTGCTGCATCAACGCATTTCGCTTCCCGCCACGCGCAAGCTGTGGCTGGCGGCAAAAACCTGGATCAAAGGCTGAGCTGATGCGCATCGCCGTGGTGGGCGCCGGCTGGGCCGGTCTGACCGCGGCCATCGAACTGACGATCGCGGGTCACCCCGTCGAGCTCTTCGAGGCCGGTCGGGTGGCCGGTGGACGCGCCCGCTCGGTCACCCTGGATGGCCGCCGGCTCGACAACGGCCAGCACATTCTGCTCGGTGCCTACCGCGACACGCTGGCCATGATGCGCCACGTGGGCGCCGACCCCGACACCTTGCTCGACCGCCGCCCTTTGGCCGTCATCGATCCTGCCGGTTTCCGCATGCAACTGCCCACCCTCCCTGCGCCATTCAACGTCGCCTGGGGGCTGCTGACCGCGTCGCCTATCTGCTTGGGCGAGAAACTCGCCACCGCGCGCTGGATGCAAACGGTCAAATGGCAGCGATTCCAGGTCGATCCCGATTGCACCGTCGCCCAGTGGCTGGATGCTGCGGGCCAAACCGGCCCACTGCGCCAGCAGCTTTGGGAACCCCTTTGCCTCGCCGCCATGAACACGCCGGCGGAACGCGCTTCTGCACAAGTCTTCGCCAACGTCTTGCGCGACAGTCTGGGCAGCCATCACCGGGATGCCACCGATCTGCTGCTGCCGCGAGTGCCCCTGGGCGAGCTATTTCCTGAGCCGGCACTGCGCTGGTTGCAGGCCCGTGGCTGCCAGATACGTTTTCGCCACCGCGTCCGGCATCTCAGTACGGATGAGACCGGCGTAGCGATTGACGGCGAACGCTTCGACAGCGCGGTGCTTGCCCTCTCGCCAAGGCATCTCGCCCAGTGCCTGCCCGAGGTCGACGTACCGACCACCTTCGAACCGATTGCCACGGTCTACTTGCAATATCCGGAAAAAACCCGGCTGCCGTTTCCGCTGATCAAACTCTCGAAAAATGTGGGTCAATGGGTGGTCGACCGTGGCCAGGGCATGCTGGGCTGTGCCCTGAGCGGCCATGGCGACTGGGAAGCACTGGATGATGCCGCGCTGGTCCATGCGTTGCATGCAGAATTGGGCCTGACGGAACCTTTGCTATGGCACGGTGTGATCCGCGAACAACGGGCAACACATGCCTGCCTGCCCGGCAGCAGCAGCCGGCTTCCCCGCAGTCCCTCGCCGCGCCTCGCCCTGGCCGGTGACTGCTGTTACCCCGAGTACCCCGCCACACTGGAAGCCGCTGTGCGCAGTGGAAAAATCGCCGCGGCCCGGCTCATGGCCAGCGCCCCGCATTCTGCACCAACGCCCGCTTGACCCTCATTTCCCCGCCACAACCGGCTTTGTTCCGCTAGACTAGCCAATCCGCATGACCGAGGCTCCCCGCGAGAAGCGACTGCATGGATGGACTGACCGGATTTCTTGACCGCAACGAGTGCTTGCACGCACTGACGACGTCCATCGCCGACGCCCAGGCGTCCGCGCCCGCATTGGCCGTCCTCTGGGTCGGCATCGATCGTTTCCGCCAGATCAACGCCTCCTTCGGCCATCGTGCCGGCGACAACGTGCTCGCTCAACTCGCTTACCGCCTGCGCTCACGCGCCAAGGTCGGCGACCGACTGGCCCGGATCGGCGGCGACGAATTCGTGGTCCTGCTACCCGACAGCCATCCGAGCCTGAGCACCGCCGCGGCAGAACGCATTTTGTCCGTGCTCAGCGAACCCCTGGAAATCGGGGACGTGCGCATTCGTCCCAGCGCCAGCGTCGGCATTGCCCTGGCACAGGCAGGCGAAGCACCGGAGAGCCTGCTAGAACGGGCCGATCGGGCCATGGTCATCGCCAAGGAGCTGGGCGGCAGCCAGTACGTGAACTCGGGAGATGAACGACAGGCCGGCCGTTCCGGCAATCTCCTGGCCCGCGAAGAACTGGCCATTGAGGAACAACTGCACGAAGCCCTGGAAATGGGCGGCCTGTCGCTCAATTACCAGCCCATCCTGAATACCCGCGATGGTGGCATCGAAGCCCTGGAAGCCCTGATGCGCTGCAACGTGCGTGGCCAGGCCATCTCCCCCGCCCACTTCATCCCGGTCGCCGAAAAAACCGGGCTGATTGTCCGCCTCGGTGAATGGACCCTGCTCACGGCCGCCAGACTGGTCGATCGTCTGGCGCTGGAAGGTCGGCAGGTGAAAGTCGCGGTCAACGTCTCGCGCGCCCAGTTAACCGCCCCCAAATTCAAACAGACCCTGTATGCGGTGCTGGCCTGCAGCGATGTTTCGCCGGCCAGCCTGGAACTGGAATTGACCGAATCCCTGTTCATGGACATGTCCACCGTGGTTCGCAACAACCTCGATGCCGCACTGGAAGCCGGCTTTCCGCTGGCCATCGACGATTTCGGTACGGGCTACTCCTGCCTCGCTTATCTCAAGGATTTGCCCGCTCGCAAACTCAAGCTGGACCGCGCTTTCATTGTGGGCCTGCCCGAAGACAAGAAATCCTTCGCCATCGTGCGCACGGTGACCCAATTGGCACGGGATCTCGGCATGACCGTGGTCGCCGAAGGGGTGGAAACCCAAGCCCAGTACGACAGCCTGTGCGCAGCCGGCGTCGATGCCATTCAAGGCTTTTTGCTGTGCCGCCCACTGACCGAACCGGCACTCGACACCTGGTTACAGGGTCGCCAAGGATAAAACGCATGGAAACCGCAGAATTCGAAACGCAATTACTCGCCAGCATCCGGCAAATCGGCATCCCCCCGCGTCCGGTGATTCTGGAAAAAATCGCCCTGGAAATGCGGCGTGACGAACCCGACCTGATCACGCTGGCGCGCATCATCAGCGCCGATGTCAGCATCTCCGGCAGCCTGCTCAAGGTCGTCAACTCCCCTTATTTTGGCTACCGGACCAAGGCGCGCACCGTCCAGGATGCGCTGACCATGCTGGGCCTGGCCAACACGGCCTCAACCATCGCCACCATCGTGCTGCGCAACGTGCTGCCACCGATGCCTGCCATGGAACGTTTCTGGGATGCCTCGGCGCGCGTGGCCGAAATTTCCGGCTGGCTGGCGCAGGAAATCGGACGCAAGGACGGCGTGCGCAGCGAGGATGCTTACACTTTCAGCCTGTTCCGCGACTGCGGCATCCCGATCATGATGCGTAAATTCCCGCAGTACATCGAAACGCTGGCCATCGCCAATGCGGACACCGAGCGCGCCTTTACCGAAGTGGAGGAGTCCCGCCACCCAACCAACCATGCCGTGGTCGGCAGCCTGCTCGGCCAATCCTGGTGGTTACCCGAGAATACCTGCCAGGCGATCCGGCATCATCACGATTTTGTCTCTATCCGCGCTGGTGCTGGCGCACTCTCACCCACCGTGCGCCGCCTGATTGCCCTGTCTCAATTGGCAGAACGAATTGATCAGGAAATGACGGGCCAGAATCAGAGTTGCGAATGGCACAAGATGGGTGAGGCCTGCCTTGAATTGCTCGACCTGAGCGCCGCCGACCTGCCTGCCTTGCAGGCGGGCGCCAGCGAATTGATGCGCGGCCACGCGCCTTGAGGGCCTAACCGACTAGTCGGCCACCAGACAGCCGGCCTGAATGCGCAGACGGCGATCACAACGTGCGGCAATCGCCTCGTCGTGGGTCACCAGAATCAGGGTGGTGCCTTCACGGGCATTTAATTCAAACATCAGTTCGACAATCTGCGCCCCGGTTTGAGCGTCCAGATTGCCGGTTGGCTCGTCGGCCAACACCAGGCGTGGCGCGGAGGCAAAGGCACGCGCCAGCGCCACGCGCTGCTGTTCGCCACCGGACAGATGCTTGGGATAGTGCCGTGCCCGCTCGCTCAAACCCACCCGGGCCAGCCAGTCAGCAGCCTGGGCCTCGGCATCCGGCCGATTCGCCAGCTCCAGCGGCAGCATCACGTTTTCCAGTGCCGTCAGCGACGGCAGGAGTTGAAAAGACTGAAAAACAAAACCCAGCAGTCGCCCCCGCAAAGCCGCCCGGGCATCTTCATCCAGCGCCGACAGGGCCACACCATCCAGCCGAACTTCACCGCTGCCGGGAACATCCAGCCCCGCCAGCAGCCCAAGCAGCGTTGATTTTCCCGAACCGGAGGCGCCGACAATGGCCACGCTTTCGCCCGGCATGACCGAGAAAGTAATATCCTGCAAAATCGTCAGTGGCGAAGCACCGTTACTGACGGTTTTGCCCAGACCGATCACCTCAACCAAAGCCTTATCCG
>JAKLLI010000105.1:6828-10262 GCA_023150195.1 Azonexus sp. | reverse complement strand
ATATCTCTCGCAGGAATACGTGCAGGAAAATCATTTCGCCAAAGCGGCGATCAAGTAATTTTAGTAGGAGCGAACTATGTGGAAAGTACAGCTGTTTAAACTGAATTTCGATGGCCGGGAAGTGGAGGCGGCGCGCCGTGTGGTCGAAGGCGGCTGGTTGACGATGGGCGAAGAGATCGCTGGTTTCGAAGCGGCATTCGGCAATTATCTGGGCGGTGTGAATTGCATCGCCGTGGCGAACGGCACCGCGGCCTTGCATATGGCTCTGCTGGCGCTGGACATCGGCGCCGATGATGAAGTGATCATTCCAGCGCTCACCTTCGTGGCGGACGCCAATTCGGTGCGCCTGGTCGGTGCCAAGCCGGTGCTGGCGGACTGCAGTTCAGCTGACAACTGGAACCTGACTGCAGAATCAATCGAACGATGCATCACCCTGCGCACCAAGGCGGTGATCGTTGTTCATTACGCTGGATTCCCCTGCGACATGCCCGCGATCAGCAAGCTGTGTAAGGAACGTGGCCTCAAGCTAATCGAAGATGTCGCCCACGCGCCCGGCGCATCGATTGGGGGGAAAAAGTGCGGCGCCTGGGGTGACATCGGCTGCTTCTCGTTCTTTAGCAACAAAAACCTGTCGATCGGCGAAGGCGGCATGGTATCGACCGGCGACGCCGATCTGAACCGCCGCTTGCGCTATCTTCGCTCGCACGGCATGAGCACCCTAACCCTGGATCGCCACAAGGGTCGCGCCATTACCTATGACGTTGTCGAACCTGGCCTCAACTACCGGATGGACGAGATGCGTGCTGCGATCGGCATGGTGCAGCTTGACAAGCTGGAAGCCGGCAATCAGCGCCGCAAGGTACTCACTGAGCGTTATCGCGCCAACCTGTCTGGATCTGCGGTAAAGATGCCGTTCGCCGAGCTTGCGGCGGATGCCGTCTCTGTTTACCACATCCTGCCGGTCATGCTGCCCGCCGGGACTGATCGTACAGCTGTCATCGAGAACATGAAGGCGCAAGGCATCCAGTCGAGCATCCACTATCCGCCGTTCTGGAACTTTACCGCCTATGCCGGCCAGTTCAAGTCGTCGGATGCCCCGCAGGTTGCCGATATCTGCGAGCGCCAGCTGACGCTCCCTCTGTACCCGACCATGACCGAGGAGGAGGTCGACCTCGTCACCACCGCCTCTGGATCGATCGGTCAGGCCGTCACGCGCGAGATCTTCAAGCGCGATCCGGCCGTGCTGCATGTGGTGGATATCAGCGAAAACAACATGGTGGAACTGGTGCGCGACATTCGAAGCACCATTGGTTATGGATCAGGTGATTTCCGTACCTTTGCTATTGATTGTGGCAGCCGTGAGTTTGAAGCCTTCTTTGCGGCTGAAGGGCCGTATGACTACGTGCTGAATCTGTCCGCCCTCAAGCACGTGCGGAGCGAGAAAGATCCCTACACCTTAATGCGCATGGTGGATGTGAACGTGTTCAACACGGTCAAGACCTTGCAGATGGCGCGGGATGGTGGTGCGAAGAAGTATTTTTGCGTTTCCACCGACAAGGCTGCCAATCCGGTGAACATGATGGGAGCCAGCAAACGCATCATGGAACTGTTCCTGATGCGCGAGAGCCTTACTCAACCCATTTCGATGGCACGGTTCGCGAATGTGGCGTTTTCAGATGGGTCTTTGCTGCATGGCTTCAACCAGCGTTTTGCCAAGCGCCAGCCGATTTCGGCGCCTAATGATGTGCGGCGCTATTTTGTGACACCACAGGAATCGGGCGAGTTGTGCTTGTTGTCTTGCTTGTTAGGCGGTAACCGAGACATTCTGTTCCCCAAGCTCAGCGAAAGGCTGCATTTGATCACCTTCTCCGAGATTGCCGGTCGTTACCTGCAGCGCTTAGGCTTCGAGCCCTATGAATGCGCCAGCGAGGATGAAGCGAGAGACCGGGCCGAAGAGTTGATCGGAAAAAAACAGTGGCCCTGCTACTTCTTCAAGAGCGACACCACGGGCGAGAAGGACTTCGAGGAGTTCTTCACCGACAAGGAAGACTTGGACATGAGGCGGTTTGAAAGCGTGGGCGTGATCCGCAACCAGTCCACGTTTGATGCGGGGGCTTTGGAGCGCTTCAAAGATGGGGTGGTAGCCTTGCGCAATCGCTCCACTTGGACCAAGGCGGACATCGTAGAGCTGTTTTTTGAGATGCTGCCCGACTTCGCCCACATGGAAACCGGCAAGTACCTGGACCAGAGGATGTAAGCCATGCAGCGTTTTTTTGATGTGCTGTTTTCAGGATTGGCATTGTTGGTGCTGTCGCCGTTGTTGGTACCCATCGCTGCGCTGCTGCGGTTTACCGGCGAAGGTGAGGTTTTCTTTTTGCAAGAGCGTGTAGGCAAAGACGGCAAGCCTTTCAAATTGTTCAAGTTCGCCACCATGCTCAAGAACAGCCCGAGTATTGGCACCGGCACGGTCACGATGAAGAATGATCCTCGCGTCTTGCCGATGGGCAAGTTCCTGCGCAAGACCAAGATCAACGAATTGCCTCAGCTTCTGAATATTTTCCTAGGGGACATGAGTGTAGTGGGCCCACGACCTCAAGCGCATCGTTGCTTCAACTCCTTTCCGCTGGACTTGCAGCAGGTGATCGTGCAGGTGAAACCCGGGTTGTCGGGTATTGGCCCAATTGTGTTTCGCGGTGAAGAAGACATCCTCGCCGATCATGCCGGCTCGGTTGAGTTTTACGACAAAGTGATCGCACCGTACAAAGGTCAGGTTGAGGCATGGTACGTCGGTCATCAAACGCTGTTCACCTACTTCGCGGTGATTTTGGTGACGATTTGGGTGGTTCTTCTTCCATCGTCTGGTGTGGTGTGGCGCGCTTTCAAAGGTTTGCCTGTGCCACCGGATGAATTGAAGGAACCGTTGAATTACCCAACTGTTCCCGCATGAAACACAGGTTTTTCATGGCTTCTGGGGCGCTGTGTTAGCAGTAACGATCCTTACGCTGTTGCCGGGTGAGTGAGTATGTTTCAGGAGCGTTTGATTGGCGGGGGCGAGTGTCTTAATTTGCGGAACCGACTTCTCCGACTTCGCCCGTGCCTCTTCTAAAAATTCGAAAATCAATTCCATTCACGATTCAGTTTTTCAGTCTTGATCAACCATTTGGGTATCCGCCAAGAACTCAGCCTGCGATAGAGCCAAACATAAGCAGCGCAGTAAAGTAGGCATAGTAGTTGTAGCAAGTGCTCATGATGTGGGATAACGCTTGCAACGCAAGCTGTAATGCCGGTGAAGGCCCAGAAGTAGGGTGCGACTCTGCTGTTACGGCGTGTTTTGTGCTGCGCTTCGCGGGAGCCCACGTGCAAACGAACGAGCCGCTTGTAAATCATCTGGTGCAGATGGTTGGCGTCCGGCATGCCGGGGTGACTCTCATGTA
>JAKLLI010000105.1:0-6793 GCA_023150195.1 Azonexus sp. | reverse complement strand
GGGGTGACTCTCATGTAGAAATTTCCGGCGGTAAATGGTGAACAGCGTTTCAAACACGGGGTGAATCATGATCGCCATGGGGAACCACACCGAAACGCTCGGGTTGCGAACAACGAGCAGGATGGTCATCTCCGCCAGCCAAAAGCCGGTAAAGTAGGCGCCCCCATCCCCAAGAAAAATCTTGCCCATGGGCCAGTTCCAGCCAATGAAACCGAGTAGAGCGCCTGCCATGGCCAGGTTGGCATAGAGCAGCAAGCCATCACCGTGTTGCCCGGCAACAAAGGCCATGGCAAGGCTTGCGATGATGGCAAAACCAGAGGCCAAGCCGTTATAGCCATCAATAATGTTGACTGAGTTTGCAATCCCGCCAACGGCGAATGCCGTAAAAGCAATTGCCAAAGGTCCCCAAGTGAAGAGGTAATCAACCCCGGGGATGCCTAAATGAGTAAGTGTGGCACCCAGTAAAAAACAGCCCAGCACGCCAGACAAAATGGTCAGGAGCAGTCGTTGGCTCACGCCCACTTTTTTGGTGATGTCCTCGGTTATTCCCCCCAGAAATGCCGGCATGGCGGCCAGTAGCAAGAGTTGATACAGTTGGTCAGAAAAGTGATTGGGGAGAGCGGGAAGCAGGGCGGCAGAAATGAAAATGCCACCAACAATGGGGAGTCCGCCAATTCTTGGTGTTGGCAGCGCATGGAATTTCTGCGGGCCTGCCTGCGTGTGATCGTGGGAGAAATGTGAGTGCAGGTGTTCGTAGCGAATGATGAGGTAGCAAGCAAATTTGCTGAACACTTGCGCCACCAAGAGTGCAAGCATTGCGAAACCCAAGTGCGTCAGATCAATAGGGGTATCTTTAGGGCGAAAGAAAGGCCGAGGCTGCTCCGCTGCATGGCAACTTGCGTTCGATACCAGCTTTTTGTTACTGAGTTGTTTGGCTGATTCCTCGCAGCTTTGTTGGGCAAGTTGCGCCTGATTGGATTCAAAAATCACTAGACCCTCATTCAGATAAAGCACCGGAGAAGCTTGAGGTTGGTCGGTGAAATATGCGAATTGGCTTGGTGGAAGCGCAGTTGAGCAGGATTTTTCAACAATTTTGCAACTTGGGCACTGCGCCAACAACTGTCGCTCGACACGCTCGAGCACTGTCTGGCATGCCCCTTGGTCCTCTCGCGTTTTGTTCAGATATTGCAGGCTGAGTTCGTTGGTTGCCTGGATACGAATGCTGGGATAGAAGTCCTTGGCCTGAATCTGGATAATCAATCCAACGCCGATGGTAACCAGCAGGAGTAACCACGAGAGTGGCGGAAAGCGGTGCCCTAGACTCATCATTCATAGGTTCCCGACGAAGCAAGTTTGCGCTGACGAAGTGCCTTGCGCAGGAAAACGAAAATAATCCCCAAAAACAGCCCCCCAACTGCCCCCAAAGCAATCATCATTGGGCGCTTGGGGCTAACAAAGGCGTCTTCATCTACGGCTTGGGCGGGATCAATGATTTTGAGCGCGTACTGTTCTTGCGTATTGGCCATCATCATGGTTTTGATCTGGGTTTCCATGACACGATAAATGGTATTTTGCACCTCGACGACGCTGGTTTTTTGCAGTTCTTTTTCTAGGTAGGTCAAGCTCTGGCGGGTTTCTTCAATCGTGCGTTGACGTAAGTTTTCGTTGGCCCGCTTGATCAGTTCGTTCGCCCATTTCACTGCCTGATTTCGGTCCTTCCAAGTAATGGTCAGGGTGACAAGATTGGTCTTTTTATCGAAATTGAGCGCGAGAATTCTTCCGCTGAATAGTTGGTAAGCTTTCCAAGGAGTAGGTGCCTTAACCGGATCATCAACTTTCCACGTTTTTTTTTCGGCATCCCAAATGCTGCTATATAGCACCGGCATGAGTGCATTTTCAACGATGAAACCATCAATGAAGGCGCGGGATTTCAAGTAAGCCAGTGTGGCTTCCTTGTTACCCCCGCCCCCTAAACTGATCCCCGCCATGTCAGCCAAACCGCCAAATTGACCCGCCAGCGCACTCAGTCCGCCGCCGCCTTTGCTCTCTTCTGTAAAACTGGCAATGACCTTGGCTTCGTATTTCGGGGTCATCAGAAATGCAAGGCCGGTTGCGGCTGAGGTGCAAAAGAGCATGAGCCCCAGGATCAGCCACTTACCTGCAACGATTGTTTCCCAAAGTTGGAAGAGATCAATTTCGTCGTTGTCAGGATACTCGGCAGCGTGTTCAGTCATGATGATCCGTTAGGTGTGAGGGACTAATAGAATGCGAAATTATAAACAGGATGTTGCTAAGCTTGGCTTGAGCAGCATTTGCTGCTTCTGATGTTGCACTGCATGTTCGTGATTCCGGCGGCAAGCGCGCATTTTTCTGCAGGTGCACATCAGAGTAACGTTGACTCTTCGAATGTTCTGATCATATTATCAGGCGGTGTCAATCTGCTCTTCCAATCGCATTCCAGTTTACCCTTGGAGAAATCTTTATGAAACAAATTGTTAGCCTTTTGTCTGCGCTGTTGCTTGCCATTTCTAGTGCTTCCGCGTTTGCTGCTGCCCCGACGGGTGGTGCTGGTGCTGGTGCTGGTGCTGGTGCTGGTGCTGGCGCAGCAGCAGGCGCTGGAGCTGCCGGAGCTACTGCCGTCGGCGGTATTACCGCAGGCGCAGTAGCTGCTGGTGTGGCTACTGCTGCGGCGGTTGGTGTTGCAGTTGCTATTGCTACCAGCAACGATTCCACGACTTCTTCAGCGACGACTCCGCCTGGTACTAATTAATCCGTAGTTACGGTCTGCAATGCAGTACGCTACGCAAAAGCCCCTCCGGGTGAGGGGCTTTTTTTGTGGCCATCATGGGCGTAGTCGTCAGGGTTGCTGCGTGTAATAGCTGCTCTTTATGCCGATCTTAAGTAGGGTTTTGTGACGACAAAACTCAATGTTTTGCCGCTAGGCCCCAGGCATTGCTTGCTGCGCCAGCAGTAGTTGTTGGGGTCCACCCAGTACTGGTTGCTGAATTGCCAGTTCAGTTCTTTCGATTGGCACACTTCTTCAATCTGCGTCAGCAAAATTTCCCGTGAGCCTACTTTCTGAACTGAGGTATCCAACATCCGGATATGGCTCTCGATGCGGAGGCCGAAGGCACGGGATTTCGCAATGTCGATGGTGCGTTGGAAGGTTTCAATTCGGGGGCTGTCCGGTTCGAGAAAGTCCTGTGTGATCAGTTCGGTGGCGTCAATATTGTCTGGCAGGCCGACGGTTTGCATGATGCGACCAAAGCGGGTGACTATCACTTCGCGGTCGGCAGAAATCCAGTGCAAGTCGTTATCAACGATTTTTCCCAAGATGAGCAGCGAGGGGCTGCCGTTATCAATTTGCGCGCCGATTGAAGCGTAGGGAAGTTTGTCCGGGTAATCCTCCGGATAGGCAGGTTTGCTGCTGATTGTCATGTCCAGCACCTTGGTCATCGAGCGTGCTGTTGGACTGCTGCAGGCGCCAGTGAGCAGGCCTGCCGTGGCAGCGGTTAATACTTGCCTTCGGTTCATGAATCGGATTCCAGAGCGTTCAGCCTGCGAGTGTATAATCCGCGCTTGCCAATGACAAACATGATTGCCCGGGTTCCGGGCATTTGTTTGTCTTCACTTCGAATTCTGTCCCGGGTTGTCGATATGTCCTTCTCTTCCAGAAATCTCCGGTCGTGTGCGCTGTTTGCCATGATGTCTGTCGCTGGTTTGGCGTCTGCACAATCGTTTGATCCCAGTCAGTTGTCTGCCAGCCAGCTGGAAAAACTCTCTGCAGGCATGGCAACCGGTGGTCAAGGCAAGGCAAGGCCCGTGGCGGAGCCTGTGAGCGCGCCGGTCAAGCCGGCTGCAAATGCTGTAATTCCCGGGTTTTTGGCTGAATTGCGGCCCTTTGGCGAAGCACTTTTTTCGGGCGGTGTGGTGCCGTTTTCTGCGGCAACCGATTTGCCGGTGCCGCTGGATTATGTGATCGGGCCCGGCGATGTTGTAGAGCTGCGGCTTTTTGGCAAAGAGAATAAAAGTTATCAGCTCACGGTCGACCGTAGTGGCAGCGTGAATTTGCCGGAAATTGGTCCCTTGGTGGTGGCCGGCATGAGTTTCGAGTCCGTGGGCAAAGCGGTGCTCGAGCGCATCAACCGCCAGAAAATTGGCGTTGAGGCTACGGTGAGCATGGGGGCTTTGCGTTCGATCCAGGTTTTTCTGATGGGCGATGTGAATAACCCTGGCGCGTATGCGACGGATGCACTCACCACGGTGGTGAATGCCCTGTTGGTTGGCGGGGGGATCAAACCCACCGGCTCCATGCGCAAGGTGGAAATTCGCCGCCAGGGCCGGGTCGTGGCACATCTGGATTTGTACGATGCCATGCTGCACGGTGGTGATCGCGGCAATATGCGTCTGCAATCCGGCGACATCATTTTTGTGCCGGCCGTGGGGCGTAGAGTGGGTGTTTCGGGTGATGTGTTGCGCCCCGCCATCTACGAACTCTTGAATGAAAAAACCGCAGCCGATGTGATTCGACTGGCGGGCGGCATGTTGCCCACCGCTTATCCGGCACAGGCGAGCATTGATCGTATCGGCGCAAATGGCCGGCGTCAGGTGCAGGATGTGTCGCTCGCCGGGACTGCGCCGCAGCGTTTGGCGGTCAACGATGGCGATGTGATCAAATTGCCTTCGGTGGTGGCGCGTTGGGACACTTCGGTGGCGTTGTCCGGGCGGGTAGAGCGTGCCGGTAACTACGAATGGCGCCAGGGTTTGGGCTTGGGCGACATCCTGCGTTCCCCGGAGCAACTGGGTCGGGATGCCTATCGTGCGCTGGCGATTGTGGAGCGTACCGATACCGCAACCGGCGTACGCCGTTTTCAGTCGGTGAGCCTGAAAGACATTTTCGACAAGAAAGTGGTCTTTGAGCTGCAACCCGAAGATCGTGTGATCGTGCTGGGGATGGATGAAATTGAGTTTCTCTCGTCGGCCAATGTGCAATTTGTGCTGGCGGGCCGCAAGCCGCCGGAGGAGCGTAACGGGCTGGCTGTGGTTCACGATGCGGAAGCCGAGTTGAAGGGGCTGGTCGACGCGAACAGGCAGGTGGAACTTGGGCTGGATACAAAAAAACTGCCCGCGGCCATGAGTAAACCCAAGGATGCGGTGAGTGTAGTGAATGCCTGTGCCGGCTTGGTTGAACTCTCCAATCTGGTGAATCAGGAAGGTCAGTCGCGTTTCCGTTCGGCGGTGCTGCAAACCAATACCGCCAACGACAAGGAACGCTTGCTGAAAACCCAAAGCTGCCCCGCGCTTTATAACGAAGTGGCGGGTTTGTTGCCCTATGTGCTGGAAAACTCAGTGGCGGTGCGCGGCGAGGTCAAGCGCCCAGGGGTACTGCCGGTACCTGCCGGCATGTCGCTGGAGATGGTGATTAATGCCCGGGGTGGTTTGACGCGGGAATCGGACCTCAATGGCATTGAATTGACCGGCATGCTTGCGACTGAGGGCAGGGCCAGCCTTAGCCGTCAGATGCTGACGACCAGCCAGTTGGCCCAAACGACGGTGGCGCCCGGAAACAGTGTGTTCGTACGCAAACGCTTCAATGACCTGGAGTCGGGTCTGGTGCGACTGGGTGGTGAATTTGTCCATCCCGGGAATTATGAAATCCGCCGGGGTGAAAAATTATCCGATCTGGTGGCACGCGCCGGGGGTCTCACTCAGCAAGCCTACCCCTTGGGGGCGGTCTTCCAGCGGAGCAAGATCAAGGATGAAAAGAAGGAGTACTACCGCAAGTCGGCCATGGAGCTGCAGAACGGCCTGTTGCTCTCCTTGACCCGCCAGCGCGCATCGGCAACCCAAGGTGCTGATGCTTCTGCTGCAACGGTGGTTGCTGGCTTGGCCAAACAGTTGAATGAAATCGATCCCGTCGGGCGCATGGTGGTGGAAGCCGATCCCACCGTATTGCAGGTGCGTCCGGAGCTGGATGTGGTGCTGGAAGCAGGAGACGAATTGTTTGTGCCGCGTCGTCCGTCGTCCATCATGGTCATGGGTGAAGTGCTCAATCCCGGCGCTGTCCAGTTTCAGGCCGGCAAAACGGTTTCGGATTACGTGAGCGCGGTGGGTGGGCTGACACGGGTAGCCGATGAAGACCGCATTTTCGCGATTTTGCCGAACGGAAATGCCGAGCCCCTGCAACTCTCCTCTTGGAATTTCCGCCCGACGCGTTTGCCGCCGGGCAGCGTGATCTATGTTTCCCGCGAGCCGATGCCGACGCTGCCAACCGATCTGATGTTGCTGGCCTTGCAGGTGGTCAAGGATCTGGCACTGGCTGCAGCCTCGCTCAGCGTGATTTCCAAGTAAGCCCGCGACATTTCGGAGTCGCGAATGGCTGACGTGCAACGGGCATCCAGGATGCCCGTGCCCCGTTTCCTGGCCTGTCTGATCACGGCCATCGGCCTGAATGGCACGGTGGCGGCGCAGACGTGGTCGCTGGATGAAACGCCACCCCGTTTTTCGAGTTATTCGGATTTTGGGGGTGTTGGTCTACTGCAGATGCCCTCGGCACGAATGGCACCGGATGGCGAATTTGCGGTGTCCAGCGGGGTGGTCACGCCCTATGTGCGCACGGCGGTGACGCTGCAGGCCTTGCCCGGTCTGGAGGCGGTACTTCGCTATACCTCAGTGAATAATCGCTTGTACGGTCCCGAAAGCTTTTCCGGTGACCAGTCGTATAAGGATAAGGGTATTGACGTCAAGTTCCGCCTGCTGGAAGAGTCGAGCGCATTCCCTCAGTTGGTTGTAG
>JAKLLI010000104.1 GCA_023150195.1 Azonexus sp. | reverse complement strand
CACCATGTGAACATCACCATGGTCCGCGCCAAGGCTTCCGGCAATTACATGAATTCCATCCTCGCCAACAACGAGGCCACCACCGATGGTTACGACGAAGCCCTGCTGCTCGATCCGGAAGGCTATGCCTGCGAAGGTGCCGGTGAAAACCTGTTCATCGTCAAGAACGGCAAGCTCTACACGCCAGACCTGACCGCCTGCCTGGAAGGCATCACCCGCGCTACCGTCATGCAGCTGGCTGGCGAACTGGGCATTGAAGTGATCGAAAAGCGCATTACGCGCGATGAAGTGTATTGCGCCGATGAAGCCTTCTTCACCGGCACCGCCGCTGAAGTCACGCCGATCCGCGAACTCGACAACCGCCAGATTGGCCCGGGCCATCGCGGCGAGATCACCAAGGCATTGCAGGAAAAATACTTCGACGTGGTGTATGGCCGCTCTGCTGCCCATGCTGACTGGCTGGCCTACGTTTAATTCAGGGAGCAAACGATGTCCGACAACAAAACCGTCGAAGTCACCGCACACGATCTGCCGCTGCATTGCCCGCAGCCGGGCAGCGCCTTGTGGAGCCAGCATCCGCGCGTTTTCCTTGACGTGCTGCAAAGCGGGGAAGTCACCTGCCCCTACTGCTCCACCCACTATGTCTTCAAGGGCGAAGCCCCCAAGGGACATCACTAAGCCCTGCACGGCGGGTCCGGCCCATCCGGGCTGCCCCGCCGTTTTCGCATGAAAAAAGCGCTCATCGTCGCCCCTTCCTGGATTGGCGACACCATCATGGCGCAGCCGCTCTTCTCACGGCTGCATGCCCAACATCCCGGTTTACAGCTTGATGCCCTGGCGCCGCGCTGGGTTGCGCCTGTCCTGCAGCGCATGGACGACATTACCGAGGTCATCGACAACCCCTTCGGGCATGGGCAGTTGTCACTCAAGGCGCGCTGGCAACTGGGCCGGAGTCTGGCCGCTCGCGGTTACGGCGCGGTGTATGTGCTGCCCAACTCACTCAAATCGGCGCTGATTCCCTGGCTGGCCGGCATTCCGGCACGCATCGGCTTTCTCGGCGAATCGCGTTACGGCCTGCTCAATCGCTGGCACCGACTCGACAAGCAGGCGCTGCCCCTGATGGTTGAACGCTTTGCGCAACTGGCTCAAGCCCCGGGCACACCACTCCATCGTCCCGTGGCTTACCCGGTCCTGCGGTCAACAGCGGAAGATCAGGCAAAAACGCTGAATGCCCTGGGTTTTACCCGACCGGAAAAAGTCGTGGCCTTCTGCCCCGGGGCCGAATACGGTCCAGCCAAGCGCTGGCCAGCGGCCCATTTTGCCGAGCTTGCCCGTTGGCTGGCTGCGGAAGGCTGCGCCATCTGGCTCTTTGGCTCACCCAAGGATCACGCCGTCGCAGAAGAGATCTCTCAGCTGGCACCGGGCCTGTGCCGGAATTTGTGCGGCACGACCTCACTCGCCCAAGCGGTCGACTTGCTGGCGTTGGCGGATCTGGTGGTCTGCAACGATTCCGGGCTGATGCATGTCGCTGCTGCGGTCGACCGGCCCATCGTGGCCATTTACGGTTCCTCGTCGCCGGGATTCACGCCACCGCTTTCCGACCGCGCCGATATTCTCAGCCTCAAACTCGATTGCAGCCCCTGCTTCAAGCGCGAATGCCCGCTCGTGCATCTCGACTGCCTCAACCGCCTGACGCCGGCACAGGTGCTTTCTGCCTGCCGCAAGTGGATACACCCATGAGCCAACCCATTTGTTTCGCCTCCCCCGAAGAGGCCGAAAACGCGTTCTACAACGCCATCGCCCTCGGCGACGCGGACCTGCTGATGCAATACTGGTCAGAAGAAGAAGAGACGGTCTGTGTCCATCCCACCGGTGTTCGCCTCACCGGCATCCTGCCGATCCGCGAGAGCTGGCGCAGCATTTTCGACAATGCGCGCATTCGTGTTCAGCCTGAATTGCAGTCGCACTGGCAGGGTTCGGTGATGGCCATCCACCATCTGAGCGAAGTGCTTTACGTGGAAGACGACCCCAGTCCGCACGGCCCGCTGCACGTCACCCACGTTTTCGTCCTCGGCCCGCAAGGCTGGCGCATGGCAGCCCGCCATGCCAGTGCTGCCGACGACAGCCAGCAGGCAATGGCCGACGCCGTGCCACACACCCTGCATTGAGCACGCCCTTTCCGCCGTATCAAGCCCCTGCCTGGCTGCCGGGCGGGCATGCCCAGACCCTGTGGCCGCTCGCGATCAAGCCGCAGCCACCGGCCTACCGCCGTGAGCGCTGGGAGACACCGGATGGCGATTTCATTGAGGTGGACTTCATCGATGGACCGGTCGACAGCCCTTACCTCGTGCTTTTCCACGGACTCGAAGGCAGTTCGCACAGCCACTATGCCATCAGCACCGCGCTCGCCTGTCAGGCGGCCGGCTGGCGGCTGGCACTCCCCCACTTTCGCGGCTGTTCCGGCCCTTTGAATCGACAGCCCCGGGCCTATCACTCGGGGGATTCTGCGGAGATCGACTGGATACTCGCCCGCCTGCTGGCGCGCAATGATCAGCGCCCGCTGTGGACCGCCGGGATCTCGCTGGGCGGCAATGCGCTGCTTAAATGGGCGGGTGAGCAAGGCCAGCGCGCCGCCGGAAAAGTCCGCGGCGTTGCCGCCTTCTGCCCCCCGCTGGATCTGGCAGCTTGTGGCCACCATCTGGCACTGGGCTTCAACCGCATTTACACGCGGCATTTTCTTGGCACGCTCAAAGCCCGAGCCGCCGCCCGACTGGCCCTGCATCCCGGACTCTTCGACGGTCAACGCCTGCAAACAGCCCAAAATCTCTGGGATTTTGACGATGCCGTGACCGGCCCCATTCACGGCTTTGCCGGCGCCGATGACTATTGGGCGCGCTGTTCGGCCAAACCCTTTCTGAGCCGAATCACCGTACCCGCGCTGGTGGTCAACCCGAAAAACGACCCCTTCCTGCCCGCCCATTTCTTGCCTGCCGCCACGGATGTCAGCCCCTCGGTTCGCCTGGAGCAACCGGACACCGGTGGACACGTGGGTTTTGTCTCGGGCAATTTCCCCGGAAAACTGGACTGGTTGCCACAAAGGCTCTTACACTTCTTCACTTTCGAAACGTCATAAGTACCATGCACGCACTCCCCGCAGAAATCTTCAAGGCCTACGACATCCGAGGCATCGTCGACAAATCCCTGACCGAAGACGTGGTCTATCGTGTCGGTCAGGCACTGGGTTCGCTGGCGCTAGAGCAAGGACAAACCGCCATTGCCGTAGGTCGCGATGGCCGCCTCTCTGGCCCGGCCCTGGCAGGCGCCCTGATGGACGGTATCTGCGCAGCGGGGTGCGATGCAATCGATGTCGGCTGCGTACCCACGCCAGTCACCTATTTTGCGGCCTACGAATTGGGTTGCAACTCCTGCGTCTCGGTCACCGGTAGCCATAATCCGCCGGATTACAACGGCTTGAAGATGGTGATTGGCGGCACCACGCTCGCGCTAGACGCCATTCAGGCGTTAAAGCGGCGCATCGAAGCCGGCGATCTGAAGCAGGGTCAAGGCCGTCGCAGCTCGGCCGATGTGCTGGGTGCCTATGTGGAAAAAATCGCGGGTGACATCCAATTGGCGCGCCCGATGAAAATCGTCATGGACTGCGGCAACGGGGTTGCCGGCGCCATTGCCCCTGAACTCTTCAAGCAGCTGGGCTGCGAGATCATCCCGCTGTACTGCGAGGTGGACGGGAATTTCCCCAATCATCACCCCGACCCCTCCAAGCCGGAAAATCTCGCGGATGTAATCCGCGTCCTCAAAGAAACCGATGCCGAAATCGGCATTGCGTTCGATGGCGATGGCGACCGACTGGGTGTGGTCACCAAGGATGGCGAAATCATCTATCCCGACCGCCAGCTGATGCTCTTTGCCGCCGACGTACTCTCCCGCGTCCCCGGCGGCCAGATCATTTATGACGTCAAATGCACCCGGCTGCTGGCGCCCTGGATTCGCCAGCACGGCGGCGTGCCCTTGATGTGGAATACCGGCCATGCCCTGGTCAAGGCCAAGCTGAAGGAAACCGGCGCCCCGCTGGCGGGTGAAATGTCCGGCCACACCTTCTTCAAGGAACGCTGGTATGGCTTCGACGATGGCCTGTATACCGGCGCCCGCCTGCTCGAAATTCTGGCGCGTGCGGTCGACGCCAATCCGGTGCTGAAAAACCTGCCCAATGCGCCGTCGACCCCGGAACTCAACATCAAGATGGCCGAAGGCGAACCTTTCGCGCTGATCGACCGTCTGAAAGCAGACGGCCGCTTCAGCGAGGCCACGGAAATCATCACCATCGACGGCGTGCGTGTCGAATACGCAGACGGCTTCGGACTGGCCCGTCCGTCCAATACCACGCCGGTCGTGGTGCTGCGTTTCGAAGCCGACAATGCCGCCGCACTGGCCCGTATCCAGGCCGATTTCCGTCAGGCCCTGCTCGCTGTCTGGCCCCATCTGCAACTGCCTTTCTGAGGATTCACCGTGAGCGAAGCCGCCGATCAGCTCTATCTTGGGCGCCAGCCCATTCTTGACCGCGACCAGCAACTGGTTGCCTACGAGTTGCTGTTTCGCAATGGCTCGCGCAACGTTGCCGAAGTCACCGATGGCGTCCAGGCCACGGCCACGGTGATTGCCAACGCTTTTGCAGAACTGGGCGTGGAAGCGGCGCTGGGCAGTTGCCGCGGTTTCATCAATGTCGACGAAGCCTTCCTGTTCAGTGACTTGCTGGAACTCCTGCCCCGCCAGTCCGTGGTCCTGGAAATTCTGGAAACCGTGCCGCCAACCCCCGCCGTGGTCGACCGCTGCAAGGCACTCAAAGCAGCCGGCTTCACCCTCGCGCTGGACGATGTGATCCAGCTCGAACCCCAGTTCGCCGAGTTGCTGGCGCTGGTTGATGTGGTCAAGGTCGATATCCAGCCGCTGAACCGGATTCAGCTAATGCAATTGACCATGAAGCTCAAACCGCTGGGCAAGCAGTTGCTGGCAGAAAAGGTGGATTCGCGCGAACAGATGGAACAGTGCCTGAAACTGGGTTTCACGCTCTTTCAGGGCTATTACTTCGCCAAGCCGACCATCATCGCCGGCAAAAAACTGGATCATTCCCAGCTCTCGATCATGAAGCTGATGGGTCTGGTGCTCTCCGATGCTGCCACCAGCGAACTGGAAAAGGCGCTCAAGCTGGAGCCGGGACTCACGGTCAACCTGCTGCGGCTGACCAATTCGGTCGGCGCCGGCGCGTCGGAAACCATCACCTCACTCAACCATGCAATCACCATCCTTGGCCGGCGTCAGTTGCAACGCTGGCTGCAACTCCTGGTCTTTTCCAGTGGCAAGCAGACGGGCCACAGCAATCCCCTGCTGTTGATGGCGGCCAGCCGCGGCCGCCTGATGGAATTGCTGGCCAGCCAGCAGGCGCATGATGCCAGCCTGCTCGACCGGGCTTTCATGGTCGGCATCATGTCCTTGATGCCCGCACTGGTCGGCCAGAAAATCGAGGATATCGTTGCCCCGCTGGGCCTGCCCGGCGATGTCAGGGACGCCTTGTGTGCTGGCCAGGGCTTGCTGGGCCAATTGCTGGCTGTGGCGGAAAGCAGCGACAACGGCGATCTGGATCGTCTGGGACAGGCCTTGCAGCAACTGCAAACGCTGACGACCAAAGCCCTCAATCACGCACAAACCGAGGCACTGCAGTGGGCCAACAGCATCAATCAGGACAAGGGGGACTGACGTGCGCCTCGCCACAGTCCGTTACACGATGGCGACAGAGCCGGCACAGCATGCCACGACGCAAACAGGCACAATCCCCGCTGTGTCCCATTCCCAAAGTCATCGATGACGCAAGAAACGCCTGCTTCCGACGCCACTGCACAGCCCACCAGCCAACAGAGCCTGCCGGCCAAAATCCTCACCCTGCTGCTGAGCGCCGCCCTGCTGGTGCTGGGCTTCATGTTTTCGCTGGTGGCCCTTGCCATCGCAGCCATCGTGGTGCTTGGACTGGGTGGCTGGTTCTGGTGGAAAACCCGTGCCTTGCGCAAGGCCCTGCGCGAAGGTATGCCACCGGGGGCCATGGCGTCGGACAGTATGCCCCAGGATCGGGACGACATCATTGAGGGCGAATTTGTCCGGGAAACGCCTCGGCCTACGGACGCTTCCCGCCTGCTGCGCTGATCAGCGCATTTTTGGATTCAGCGAACCCCGGTTGTAATCCTTGTCGCCGGGCAGGATGATGCGACCGATGCCGCCCATCACCACGCCCTGCGAATCGATCGGCCGCGTGCGGTTTTCCGGGTAGGTCGCCGCCACTTCACGGGCCTGCGCCGCCTTGGCCTGATCCACGAATTCCCAGCGGCCGTTGGGGAAAAGTTGCACCTGCTGGCCGTCGACCGTCGTCGCCATCAGCGGCGAACGATCCGGCTCACCCGCCAGCACAGGGCTGACCAACAGGCATAGACTCAGGGCCAGCGCGGCTTTCACAGCTTGCCCTCGACCCAGGCGGCCACCGAAGCCAGCGCTGCCGGCAAGTTTTCCGGCTGCGTTCCGCCAGCTTGCGCCATATCAGGACGACCACCGCCCTTGCCGCCGACTTGCTGGGCCACCATGTTCACCAACTCACCAGCCTTGACCTTGCCGGTCAGGTCGGCAGTCACGCCGGCAATCAGGGTCACTTTCCCGTCGGCCACCGAAGCCAGCAGGATGGCTGCAGACTTGAGCTTGTCCTTGAGCTTGTCCATGGTTTCACGCAAGGCCGTGACATCGGCGCCATCGAGCACCGCAGCCAGCACCTTGGTGTCCTTGACG
>JAKLLI010000103.1 GCA_023150195.1 Azonexus sp. | reverse complement strand
CAGGTGCGCTTCTCCTTGCAGCACCATCACCCATTCGCCTTCGTCCTGGTTGTACCAGAAGCCCGGCGGACTGCTTTGCCCGGTGGACACGATGCGCTCGATGCGCACGCCGGGACGGCTGAGCAAGGCGGAAAACTGCTCCTGATCGCCGGTCGACCGTGGCAGGGCAGAAAAAATGTTAGCGGACATGGTGAGCGGCCTGGAATGGGCGAAATCCCCGCTGGGCAAGGGATCGTCGATGGTGGAAGGGCGCCGGGTGGGCGTTTTTGAAGGAGGATTGTAAAGAGCGCTTCAAATAACTTCACGAAGATTCGGCGGCTGGCGCTTAGCATCGACCCTGCCAATGGGCGAAAGCCCGGCCGTTTTGTTGAACCGTTTCACTTCAGGAGGCTTTATGGGAATCTTCAGCAGTATTTTGTCCAAGTTGGGTTTTGGCGATGACGCAGCGGCTGAAACCGCCGCCCCCGCCGCACCGATCGAAGTGGCTGCCGCACCGGCAGCCGTCGAAGCTGCGGTTGCCGCCGCCCCGGTAGCCATCAGTCCGGTGGATGTACTGGCCAAAATGGACGCACTCGCCAAGGCCAATCCGGAAAAGCTCAACTGGAAAGTGTCCATCGTCGATCTGCTCAAGCTGCTCGGCCTGGATAGCAGCCTCGCCTCGCGCAAGGCACTGGCCACAGAACTCGGCTGCCCCGCAGACAAGATGGGCGACTCCGCGCAGATGAATATGTGGCTGCACAAAACCGTGCTGCAAAAGCTGGCGGAAAACGGCGGTAATATTCCTGCCGATCTGTTGTAAGCGGTTTGGTTTGACAAAATAAACGGCCCGATGCGCCGGGCCATTTGGGCTTGATGAATGAATTGACGAAAGCCATGGAGCACGAACTTGAGCCTGGCTCAAGCGCTATTCGCCAGCACTGGAATGGCGTAGTAGAAGTCTTTGCTGCCTTCCTGAAGCTGGGCTTGACCTCTTTTGGCGGACCCGTCGCCCATCTGGCTTATTTTCGCAGCGAGTTTGTCGGTTGCCGACAGTGGCTTGATGACGCACGCTACGCCGACCTGGTTGCCTTGTGCCAATTCTTGCCTGGCCCGGCCAGCAGCCAGGTGGGCATCGCCTTGGGTTGGCAGAGAGCGGGTTGGCTGGGGGCTCTGGCCGCCTGGCTGGGATTTACCTTGCCGTCAGCGATTGCGCTCATGGTGTTTGCCCTGGGTATGGTCAACAGCGGCGGTTTGGCAGTGTCGGGCATCGTTCACGGCTTGAAGGTGATGGCCGTGGCAGTGGTTGCCCAAGCCGTGCTGGGCATGGCGAAGTCGCTTTGCACAGAAAGGCTTCGCGCAGGTCTTGCTGTTGGCAGCGCCATACTGGTGCTGATATACCCTGCGGCATTCAGTCAGATGCTTGCTATCGTGCTCGGCGGATTTATCGGTTGGCGCTGGTTATCGCCACCGCATCCGCTGGCGACCGAACATCGTGACCTTGGGGGAAACCGGGTGATCGGTGCCTTGTTCCTGTTGGTGTTCGTAACCTTGCTCATCGGCTTGCCTGTTCTTGCAGCCTTGTCTGACATCATGGCCGTGCAGGCAGTGTCAGGTTTCTATCAGGCAGGTTCTCTGGTTTTTGGCGGAGGGCACGTTGTTTTACCCCTTTTGGAAGAAACCGTCGTACCTCCGGGTTGGGTGAGCAAGGATCTCTTCGTTGCCGGCTATGCCGTGGCGCAGGCGGTACCCGGCCCACTCTTCACCTTTGCCGCTTACTTGGGGTCTCTCATGCCCATGCCCTTGGGCGGCTGGGTAGGCGGTGTTGTGGTCTTGCTGGCCATCTTTCTTCCCTCATTCTTGTTGGTGGGCGGTGTTTTGCCTTACTGGGATGGCTTGCGTCAGCGGATTGGCATCCAGGCAGCGATGGGGGGAATCAATGCGGCTGTTGTTGGCCTGCTGGCTGCTGCGCTTTATGACCCGGTATGGACCAGCGCTATTCATTCAAAAGCGGATTTCGCTGGCGCCATGTTGGCTTTCGGCATGCTGGTGATCGGGAAAATCTCGCCGGTGTGGGTGGTCGGTATGGCGGCACTTTTCGGTGCCTTGTTGCTGACGGCTTGAGCCTTCAGGACGCGGCTGTCAGGTCATCCAGCAGCCGCGCGCACGCCGCCATCATCGCTTCGGCCAGTTCCGAGCGGTAGTTGGGGTCCAGCGCCTGCATCATTTCGTGGGTGGTCAGCAGGCCGGCTTGCCGGCTCAGCGTGGTGGCGGTCTGGCGGGCAAAGTCGTCACTGAGGCGCGACAGGGTGGCGCGCTCCTCGAGAGGGAGCGTTTGCCGGTTGCGTGCCAGCCAGTCGGCGGCCAGTGCGGTGCCCTGGGCCACCGTGAGCCATTGACCATGTTCGTAGTGCACGTTGAGGCGCTCGGCGACCAGTGCAAACAGCAGGGCGATGCGCAGGCCACGCGGGGTCGGTGGCGTGTCGTCGCGAACGCGCATTCAGGCGCCTCCGGTCGACAGGGCGCGGGCAATGAAATTGCGGGGCACGCGCGGACGCGGCACCTTGAGATCAAACCAGCTGCGCACGTCCTGATCAAGGCAGACGCCGTGCATGTAGTTGTAGAGCGCCTTGTTCAGCGCCTGGCCGAGGCGGTCGTGGTCGACGCCGGTGGGGTCGATGAATTCCACGTCGTTGGTGGCAAAGGTGATGGGCGGCAGGGGTTTGAGCTTGATGCCGTATTCGGCGGGATTTTGTCCCACAGGCGAGTGGACCGTGCACGCGAAGCGGTGGAAAAAGCCGGACTGGATGCAGCCCTCGGCAAAGAGCTGGCGCACGTATTCGAGGGCGTCAACGGTGTCTTGCACGGTTTGCGTGGGGAATCCGTACATCAGGTAGGCGTGTACGAGGATGCCGGCGTCGGAAAAGGCTTTGGTGACGCGTGCCACCTGATCGACCGACACCCCTTTTTTCATCAGCGCCAGCAGGCGATCGGAGGCGACTTCGAGGCCGCCGGAGACGGCGATGCAGCCGCTGTCGGCCAATTGCTGGCAGAGGTCGGGGGTGAAGGATTTTTCAAAACGGATGTTGCCCCACCACGAAATGGTGCGCTGCCGCCGCTGCAGCTCATCGGCCATGGCCTTGAGGGCCTTGGGCGGTGCCGCTTCGTCAACAAAATGGAAGCCGCTCTGGCCGGTTTCGGCAAGTACCTGCTCGATGCGGTCGACCAGCAATTCGGCGGGTGCGCCGTCGTAGCGCCCGATGTAGTCGAGATTGACATCGCAGAAGCTGCATTTCTTCCAGTAGCAGCCATGGGCCACGGTCAGCTTGTTCCAGCGCCCGTCGGACCACAGGCGATGCATGGGATTGAGCATGTCCAGCAGCGACAGGTAGCGATCCAGCGGCAGGCCGTCCCAGGTGGGCGTGCCGACCTCGGCAAACGGGATGTCGGCGTCGGTGCCGTGATTGAAATAGCGAACCTCGCCATCGACACGGGCGAAGCTGCGCACCAGATTCAGCCTTGGCCGCTTGCCGGAAAGGTGCTCGAAAAGCGCCAGCAACGGTCGCTCGCCATCGTCGAGCATGACGTAATCGAAGTGGTCGAAGACACGCGGTTCCTTGAGCGAACGCAGTTCCGTATTGACGAAGCCGCCGCCGAGGACGGTGACGATCTCCGGATGCTGCCGCTTGACCGCCTGCGCCATGCGGAAGGCGGCATAGACCGAGCCGGGGAAGGGCACGGACAACAGAAGCACGGTCGGCTTGTCGCGGTCGACCGCGGCCAGCGTCAATTTTTCAAGCAGCGCATCGACAGGCGTGGGTGCGGCGGCCAGGGCCTTTGCCAGTGGCTCGAAGGTGGGCTGGCTGCGGGCAATCGATTCTGCATAGCGAACGAATTCGAAGCGCGGATCGACCGCCTCGCGCAGCACATCGGCCAGGTCGTTGAGATAAAGCGTGGCCAGATGGCGGGCGCGGTCCTGCACGCCGAGCAGGCCAAACGCCCAGTCCAGCGGATCGCCACCCTCGTCATCGATGTAATTGTCCAGCGACTGGCGAAAGCGCGGGCCTTCCGGCAATAGCGTCCGACTGGCAATGCGGTGCCCGATGGCCGGGTCGCGGCCTTGCAAGAAGGCAATGGCCGGGGCGATGGTGGCCCGATAACGATTAAATTCGTTGATGAAGGTTTTGATCGAGGCCGAACGCTTTTTGCCCGGCAATGCCTCGGCAGACTGCCGCATCATGTCCATGCCCGCCGGTGAAAGCAGTTCCAGCACCAGCGCGAGGGCGATGTCGGCCTGCGTGGCGACGATGCCGCGTGAACGCAGAAAACCGGTCAGATAGGCGGTGGACGGGTAGGGGACGTTGAGCTGCGTCATCGGCGGGATGAGCGACAGCACGCGAGGGGATGCGTGCGCCAACATCAGCAGGCGTCGAAAACCATCAAGTCCACTTCGGCGGCAGCTTGGCGGAGCGGAATCAGGGCCTGATAAGCGGCGGAATTGAACCAGGCTTCGGCGGCAAGGACATCGGGAAAGCGGATAACGACTGTGTCGTGATGGCGATGCGAGCCGCCAAGCACCGCATGCAGTTGCCCGCGGCATACCAGCTCGGCGTTCCACGGCGCGAGGGTTGCGGGGACCTGGCTACGGTAAGTCGCCCATTGATCCGGGTCTTTGACGGTGATGTGTCCAATGACATAAGCGGGGGCAAGGGGGCGCATCATGTAGTCTCGCTGAAGGTGGACCGGCGCAGCCACTGGCGGTAAGCGAACAGGCCCAGCCACCATAAACCTGCCAGTGCGGTCAGGATGAAAAACAGGTCGGGGCCGTGGGCTTGCAGGCTGCGCCAGGCCCAGTACAGTTCGGCATAGACAAAGAGCACCGCGTAGAGGGCGGCCCACAGCGGACCATCTTCCGTGTAGCCCCGCCAGATCACCCACACATGAATGATCAGCGTCAGCGGCACAGCGATGCGTTGGGCAGCCAGAATGCTGCGGGCCAGCGGTGCGGACTCAGACATCGGCATCGACCAGTCCGCCGTCTTTTTCCATCCAGGCGCGACGACCGGCGGCTTCGCCCTTGCCCATGAGCAAGGTGAAGGTGCGCGTCATCTCGCGCAGGGTGTCGCGGTCGGCGCGGAAGGGGACCAAACGGCGGGTATCGGGACAGAGGGTGGTTTCCCACAACTGGTCCGGATTCATTTCGCCCAGGCCCTTAAAGCGGGAGACGGTGATCTTGTTGTCGTTGATGCCTTCCTCGCGCAGCTTGTGCAGGGTCTGGGCCTTTTCGGCTTCGTCCAGGCAGTAAATCTTGCGGGTATGGCCGCGGGCTTCGACATCCACGCGGAAGAGCGGCGGCTGGGCCACGTAAATGTGGCCGCGCTCGACCAGCGCCGGGAAATGCTTGAGGAAGAGGGTGAACAGCAGCACCTGGATGTGCGAACCGTCGACGTCGGCGTCCGACATGACGATGATGCGGCCATAGCGCAGGCCGGTCACATCCACGCTGTCGATTTGCTCGATGCCATGCGGGTCGACGCCGATGGCGACGGAAATATCATGGACTTCGTTGTTCTTGAACAGCTGGTCGCGGTCCACTTCCCAAGTATTCAGCACCTTGCCGCGCAAGGGCAACACGGCCTGGGTTTCCTTGTCGCGCCCCTGCTTGGCGGAGCCACCCGCGGAATCGCCTTCGACCAGAAAGACTTCATTGCGGCTGACATCGTCCGATTCGCAGTCAGTCAGCTTGCCGGGCAGGGTGGCGATGCCGGAGGACTTTTTCTTCTCGACTTTTTGCGTCGATTTCATGCGGTTTTGCGCGGCCTTGATCGCCAGTTCGGCAATCTTCTTGCCGAAATCGGCGTGGCTGTTCAGCCACAATTCGAAGGGATCGCGCACCATCTGCGATACCAGCTTGTAGGCATCGCGGCTGGTCAGTTTTTCCTTGGTCTGGCCCTGGAATTGCGGATCGAGGACCTTGGCCGAGAGCAGAAATGTCATGCGCCCGCAAACATCCTCCTGCGCCAGCTTGACCTTGGCCGGAAGGATGGCGTGATGCTCGGCAAAGGTCTTGATCGCTTCAAAAACGCCGGCTTTCAGCCCGGCTTCATGGGTGCCGCCATCCAGCGTCGGGATCAGGTTGACGTAACTTTCCGGCTTGCCGCCCCCTTCCTCAAACCAGGCCAGCGCCCAGGTGGCACCTTCGCCGATGGCAAAGCCGTTGGCGCTCTCCACGTATTTTTCGCCAACGAAAATCGGTGCGACCGGCGTGCCGATCATCATTTCGTTGAGATAATCGGCCATGCCGTTCTGATAGCACCAGACTTTCTTGTCCTGACCTTCGATCTCCAGTTCCACCGTGACGTTAGGCATCAGCACGGCTTTGGAACGCAGCAGATGTTCCAGTTGCCCCAGATTGACCTTGGGCGAATCGAAGTATTTGGGGTCGGGCTGGATGCGTACCGTCGTGCCGGTGGTGCGGGGGCCGCAGTCGCCGATGCGGCTCAAGGCCTCGGTGACAAAGCCATCGCCAAAGGCGATGCGATGGACGCCGCCGCCCCGCTTGATTTCCACCTCCAGCCGGGTGGATAGCGCATTGGTCACGGACACGCCCACACCGTGCAGCCCGCCGGAAAAGCGATAGGCGTTGCCGGATTCCGTCTTGTTGAACTTGCCGCCGGCGTGCAGTTTGCAGAACACCAGTTCCACGGCAGGCTTGCCTTCTTCCGGATGAATTTCCACCGGAATGCCACGCCCGTTGTCGCTGACTTCGATCAGGCCATCCGCTGCGATACGGACCGCAATTTTTTTCGCAAACCCGGCCAGTGCCTCGTCGGCGGCGTTGTCGATCACTTCCTGCACGATATGCGTCGGGCAGGTGGTGCGGGTG
>JAKLLI010000102.1 GCA_023150195.1 Azonexus sp. | reverse complement strand
GCATGGCGAAGGGGCGGTGTTGATCGTGTCGGCGCCTGGTGGTGCGGTGCTGGGCATTTGTACGGAACGTGACCTGACATTCAAGGTGCTGGCCGAGGGACTGGATGCGGAAAAGACGCCGATTCGTTCGGTGATGACGAGCAATCCGCAAAGCATTTCGCCAGAAAAGCCCTTTGGTCATGCACTGCACTTGATGCATGAAGGGGGATTTCGTCACATGCCGGTGGTGGACGTCGCGGGCAAGCCCTTGGGTATCGTTTCCGCTCGGGATGCCTTGGGACTTGAGGCGGTCAGTTTTGCCCATGAAATGGCGCACCGCGAGTTGTTGAGCGAAATTCTCTGATATGGCTTGGGGCGCCTCGTTGGTGGCGCCCTTTTCGCTAATCCAGCAGTTTCCGCTGATCCAAAAATTTTTCCAGAATTTCCAGACGGATCAGCGGATCTTCCAACTCCAGCAGTTTTTGTTTGGCGAGTGCCTGAACCGGCAAGATTTCCGTCAGGCGGTAACCCACCCAGGCGGCATCGTCATAGCGGTGAGGTTCCGGCATGCGCTGGGCGCCCATGTCGCCGATCACCCGTCGCAACAAGGGTAGAAGGCGCTGGCCGGAAGGCGGCAAGGGGACGGGGGTGTCGTCCAGGAGCGTGACGCTCGCTTCCAGTAACTGGTTGTCGAGGACTCGGGTTTCCCCAATCCGGAAGCGTCGACCGCCGGATACGGTCATCGTCAGGATGCCCAATTGTTCCATGTCCCATTGGCCGATCTGGGCCAGGGTGCCAATCTGGTGCGGCCTTGCCGCGCTGCCGACTTCACTGCCTTGATCAATCAGGCAAATGCCAAACGGCTGCTCGGCCTGCATGCAACGGGCGGTCATGTCGAGATAACGTTGCTCGAAAACCTTGAGTGGCTGGATACCGTCAGGAAACAACACGGTATTGAGCGGGAACAGGGGAATCGTTCGGGTTTCTTGGGCGCCCGCCTTCGGGCTGCGAGCGAAGTCAAACCAGCCCACTTAGTTCGCCTCGCCCCAGCGCTGCATCAGGGTGTGAGGAACACGCAGTTGGTCGAGAATCCGCGCAACGACAAAATCCACGATGTCCTGAACGGATTGCGGGTGGTGATAAAAGCCGGGGCTGGGCGGCAGGATGACAGCGCCTGCCCGCGACAGACGCAGCATGTTTTCCAGATGAATGGCGGAGAACGGGGTTTCACGTGGAACGAGGATGAGCTTGCGCCCTTCCTTGAGCACGACGTCAGCCGCCCTTTCGATCAGGTTGTCCGACATGCCCTGGGCAATGGCCGCCAGCGTCCCCATGGTGCAGGGGCAAACCACCATCGCGTCCGGAGGGTTGGAGCCGGACGCGACCGGGGCAAACCATTCTTCGCGCCCGAAAACGGCGAGTTTGTCACGGTCGACCGCAGGGTAGCGGGCCAGCAACAGGGCTTTGGCCTCTGCCGGCCGGGAGGGCAGTTCGACATCCATTTCCTGCCGGGCAACGATTTGCGCGGCCTGCGAGTACAGCAACTGCACCCGGCAATCGGCGGCCAGCAGGCATTCCAGCAGGCGCAGTCCGTAGGGCATGCCGGAAGCGCCAGTCAGGGCAAGGCAGACGGTTGGGCTCATGGATTCGATGGTGGGATTGGGTTCGCAGGAGATTCAGCCAGCAGTTTAGCGGTGATCAAGCCGTTGATGGTGCCGAAAATCAGCGCAGCTGCGGCAAAGAGCGGGGCCAGCAGGAAAACGCCATCGTGAGGAATCAGCCAGATCCGCGCCAGAAACAACTGCCCGCCAATGTGCGCAAAGGCGGCCAGAATGGACAGCGTGACCGGGCCAAACCAGCGTGCTGGCAAATGCCGGGCGAGGCCGAGCGTGAGCAGGCTGAAGATACTCCCGGTCAGCGCCAGAAAAAATCCGGGGGCGAAAAAATAGCCGAGCAAGAGGCTGCCCGCGAGCACACGCAGGAGGCTGACCCAGACGGCGGTGGCCCAACCATAGCGCAGGAGGACAACCAGCGTGACGATGTTGGCCAGTCCGGGCTTGACGCCGGGTAGCGGCGAAGGAATGGCCGCGTCCACCAATGACAGGCCCACGGCAGCCGTCGTCAGCCAGGCAATCCGCCGATCTTCGTCGGTGACGCGGAGTTCAGTAACTGATGGAGTCATAGACCTTGGTGCGACCGGTAATTTGCAGGCTGACACGATTGGGCGCACAGATGGCGATTTCGCCGGGGCGCATCAACCATCCCTGACGCACGCAATATTGTCGGGGGCCGGGATCGGACAGCACGCGGGCCCGGCCGGGTTCGACGATGATCAGTGTGTCGCCCAAAGGGCCAGGAACCGAGACTTGCCTTTTTGCCTTCAGGTCGATTTCCGCAAACACCCGGCCTTCCTGGCGAATGATGGCCTTATCCGCCAGTCCGCCTTGCCAGAGCATCGGTAGTGACAGGCCCACTGCCGCGGTGCTGAGGATCACGGTCAACCAGTCTCCGGGCCGAAAAAGGCGGAGCCAGTGCATCAACTGCCGGCAAGGGTGCGATGGCGAACCAGCACGCGGGCCTCGCCAGCAAAATGACGCGCCAAGGCTTCGGCAAGGTAAACCGAACGATGCTGGCCGCCGGTGCAGCCGATGGCGACCGTCAGGTAATTGCGGTTGTCGCGGACATAGGCGGGCAACCAGTCGGCAACAAATCGGGTGATGTCCGCCTGCATGCGGCCGACCGCGGCTTCGGCATCGAGAAAATCGATCACGGGCTGATCCTTGCCGGTCAAGGCCCTTAGCTCGGGGACGTAATGCGGGTTGGGCAGGCAGCGCACATCGAAGACCAGATCGGCATCCAGCGGAATGCCATGTTTGAAACCGAAGGATTCGAACATCAGGGTCAATCCTTGCCCGGGCTCGATTTCGATAAATTGGCGAACCCATTCACGCAGCGCATTGGCTTTTAAATCACTGGTGTCAATGCGGTGGCCGAGATCGGAGATCGGCGTCAGCATCTCCCGCTCACGGTGGATGGATTCCAGTAGCGTCAGATTCTCTTCGGCCAGCGGATGACGGCGGCGGGACTCCGAGTAGCGCTTGAGCAGCGTTTCATCCTTGGCGTGCAGGAAGAGGAAGACCGGGTGAACCTTCAGCGCCAGCAGCTTCTCGAGCTTGTCTGGCAGGAGGTTGATGCCGTTGCCGGCACGCGCATCAATGGCGACGGCGACCTTGTGGATATTTTCGGTTTCGAGCAGGCCGACCAGGACGGTCAACATCGCCACCGGCAGATTATCAACACAGTAGTAGCCGGCGTCTTCGAGGAGGTGCAGGGCCACGGATTTGCCGGAGCCGGACATGCCGCTGATGAGAATGAGTTCCATGAGCGTGGAGCATAATGAAGGCCGTGTCCGGCGGCAAGCCGCGGCATAATAGAAAAAAAGGAGACCCCTGATGGCTGCCAGCCCATTCCAGTTGAATTTGCCCTTTCTCGCCGAGTTGACCGCACTGCGCCGGGACATTCATGCGCATCCGGAACTCGCATTCGATGAATACCGTACGTCGGATATCGTGGCTGCCGAATTGGCGCGCTACGGTCTTGAGGTGCATCGCGGGCTGGCCCGCACCGGGGTCGTCGGTGTGCTGCGCGCCGGGACGTCCGCGCGCATGATTGGCTTGCGTGCCGATATGGATGCCCTGCCGCTGGCAGAACTGAATGAATTTCCGCATCACTCGAAACACCCGGGGAAGATGCACGCCTGCGGTCACGATGGCCATACCGCAATGCTGCTGGGGGCTGCCCGGCATCTGGCCGCGCAGCCGGATTTCGACGGCACCGTGGTGTTCATTTTCCAGCCAGCGGAAGAATCCGAGGGTGGGGCGTCCGTCATGATCGAAGATGGCTTGTTCGAACAATTTCCGGTCGACGCCGTGTTTGGCCTGCACAACTGGCCGGGCATTCCGGTCGGGGAAATGATGGCCATGCCAGGGCCGGTGATGGCAGGCACCTGTGGCTTCGAGATCAAGGTGCGCGGTCACGGTTGCCATGCGGCCATGCCGCATCAAGGGATCGACCCGATCGTGACCGGGGCGCAACTGGTTCAGGCCCTGCAAACCGTGGTCAGCCGCACGCTACATCCCTGCGATGCCGCGGTGGTCAGTGTGACCCAGTTCCATGCTGGCGAGGCGTGGAACATCATTCCGGAAGAGGTGTTGATGCGCGGCACGATCCGCACCTTCAAACCCGAGGTTCAGGAAAGCGTGGAGCGGGCTATCGAGCGTCTGTGCAGCGGGATTGCCGCAGCCCATGGGGCGCAGATCAGCGTGGCGTTTGAGCATCGTTATCCGCCCACGGTCAACAGCCCGGCGGAAGCGAAATTCTGTCAGCAGGTGGCCGCCGAGCTGTTTGGCGAAGACCGGGTGTTGACTGACATTCTGCCCTCGATGGGCGCCGAGGACTTTTCCTACATGCTGCAGGAAAAGCCTGGCTGTTACGTCTGGCTGGGCAATGGTCCGGGTACGGGCGGCTGCACCCTGCACAACCCCCACTACGATTTCAACGATGAATTACTGCGTCTGGGCGTCAGCTACTGGGTGCATCTGGTGCGGCGTGCCTTGCCCAAGGCTTAGAGGCGGAAGCGGCTGACCGCCTGAGAGAGTGCCCCCGCCACGGTATTGAGCTGGCCGATCGAGGATTGCACGTCGTGTAGCGCTTCGTCGTTTTGTACGATGAGTTTGCGCACCTGCTCGACATGGGACTCAATGGCGCGTTCGGTGTGGCTTTCTTCGTCGATGGCGCTGGCAATCTGTTGCACCACTGCATGCACTTCCTCGGAGCTGTGCTGCATTTTGTCGAAAGCGGCTTTGGACTGGTTCGACAGGTCGACGCTCTCATCGACCTTGAGCAAGCCGGCCTCCATGCCCTCGACAGCGCGTTGCGTGCCGTTGCGAATGTTGTCCACCATGCCGGAAATTTCGGCGGTGGAATGGGCGGTGCGTTCGGCCAGTTTGCGCACTTCGTCGGCCACCACGGCAAAGCCGCGCCCCTGTTCGCCGGCACGTGCCGCCTCGATGGCTGCGTTCAGCGCCAGCAGATTGGTCTGGCTGGCAATGTCGGAAATCACCCCAAGAATGGCATTGATACTGGCCGACTGGGTGCCCAGTTCGTGGATGTCGGCGGCGGTGGCGCGGACGGAGCCGGCCATGGCCGCAATTTCACCCGCCGCCCGGCTGGCCAGCGCCGCACCGCTGACAGAAACCTGAGTGGAGTCATTGACGATCTGGCGGGCCTCGACGACCGCGGCGACCACATCGCGCAAGCTGATGGCCAGCAAGGTGGCGCTGTTGACCATGTCTTGCGAATAGTCGAGCTGCGCGTGGCTACCGCTGGCGACGCGTTCGGTGGCCGCGGCGACCTGCGCGGCGCTGCGCGCGACTTCACCGGCCTGTGCGGCCAGCGCGCCCACCAGTTCACGCAGTTGGCCCTGCATGCTGGCCAGCGCGGCAAGCAAGCTGCTTTGATCGCCGGCGTCGAGGACAATCTGGCGGCTGAGGTCGCCAGAGGCCACTGCGCTGGCCACTTCCCGGGCGTAGGCGGGTTCACCACCCAGTTCCCCTCGCACATAGCGTAAGGTGCCGATCACGCTGAAGAAGGCGATCACGATGGCTACGCCCGCCAGCAGGAGCATGAGCTGCTGACTGCGGTCAACATCGGCCGACACGGCATTTCGCTGGGTGCCGGTGGCGTCTTTAAGGGTATTGAGATCGTCGAGCAAGGCCTGCTTGACCTGACGCCAGGCCGGGGTTTCCGTACTGTTGATCAGACGTTTGGCCTCATCGCTGTTGCCCGCCTTGAGCGCAGCCATGACGGCTGCCTGCGCCTCGGCCTGGGTTTTCGCCAGGGCTTCGATCCGGCTGAGCGAGGCCGCGAATGCCGGCACCGCGGTCGCATGGCTAACGGCGGCCGCGTGCGCCTCGCGGAAATCTTCCCGGGCTTTTTCCAGATTGGTATAGGCCTTGGGGTTTTCCGGATCGAGCGTGATGTTGCGCAAGGCCTGACCCATTTGCAGTCCCTGGGCGTACATCTCGCTGTAGTCTTGGCGCAGTGCGCCAACGCCATCCAAGAATTGGGCAAAGCTGCCGGCGGTTGTGCGCAGGCCGCCGAATGCCACAATGATGGCGGCGACGAACGCAGCAATGATCAAGCCCATGCCCAGTAGCAGGCGCGAACGAAAATTCATGGGAATCCCCTAAATTAGTTGTTGATGTTATTGCTGAGATTTTGCCCGTTCAATGGGCGATTAGCCAGTCATCGACGCGCGTCAGCGCGCCGACCTGCTGCAATTCCAGCGCGATGCGCGCACACAGCACATCGTCGTTAAGGCCCAGGATGCGCCGGTTGACGTCAACCGCAAAGGGCAGGGCGAGGATGAAGGCGGGGAAGTCGGCGGCCGGCAGCCGCTGACGTTCCATCATGGCAAAACTGACGATGACCTTGATCGCATGCCAGGCCAGTTTGTCGAGATGTTCGGTAAATACGTCGAGGCGGCGGAAGGCTCGATCCAGCGCGACATCGACGCAGGCGAAGGGGCGTCCATGGCCGGGAATGACCGTGCGGATGGGGAGTCGAGCCAGCATGTCGAGCGTGGCGCGGGTGGCGCTCAGGCCATCGCCCTCACCGAGGAGTTCGGGAAAGATCACACCAAAACCGTTCTCCCAGAGAGCGTCGCCAGATATCAGAATCTGCCGTTCCGGGTTGTAGTAGGCGAGGGCATCCATATCGTGGCCGGGCACGGCCAGCCGCAATCTGTGCATGGAGGCCGGCGGGGACCAGGATTTCGCAGCCAAATGCAGCGTGGACCGCCGCATTGCCGCCGATGTGATCCGAGTGCGAATGGGTGTTGATCAGGCGCGCCAGCCGGCGCCCGTCCAGTGCCTGATGAAGCAGCGCCACCGTTTGCGCGGCATGGGTAACGTAGCCGCTGTCGATCAGTGTCGCCTGATCGCCATCCAGACAAAGGATGTTGTTGGCCGACAGCCAGCCGCGTTCGATGACCTGCAGGCTAGCCGGCAGGTCGGCATTCATCGCACGTGTCGTCACTGGCGGGATGCGCAGAGGGGGTCACCACCACCGCTTCGGCCACGATGACGGGGCTGTCCATCGGCGGGCGGCCGCAGCCGAGGCAATAGCCGGAATCCGGGTCGGCCATGCAGACGCCAACGCATTGATAGCGGTCTTCCATGTCGTCGTTCATGGGTTCTCCGGGGGCAAGGCGTCTCGCCGCGCTTCGATCCGGCGCAGGATGGCTTCCTGTGCCCTGGCATCGAGGGCAGACCAGCGGGCAATTTCGTCGAGGGTGCGCAGACAACCGATACAGAGTCCGGTGTTGGGGTCCATGCGGCAGATGTTGATGCAGGGGGAGGCAGGCATTTAGATCAGGATGTAGCGTTTTTGATGGTCACGGGCAGTGGCCACGGCGGCTAGGGCTTCGTCCCGGGAAATTCTCACCAGCGTGGCCAGGTGCTGACGCCGGTCGCGGGTGGAAAGTTCCGGAAAGCTCAGGGTCTGGATTTGTGGATCGCTGCTCGCTTCCGGATGCACGATGCCCAGCCGATCAACGCGAATGTGGATCGGGGTCAGGCTGAGCGCGGCTTCCGGATGATCGAGGAAGTCGATCAGGGCTTCGGCCAGATGCTCCGGCATCAGGGCGTTGGCGTTTTCCTGCAGCTGCTGGTCGAGTTCGGCCACCCGCCGCTGGCGAGGAGCCGGGTCGGGGGCCGTGCTTACCCAATGCGCCAATTGCTGATGTTCGCTCCAGGCATCGGCGCGCAGGCTGTCACGGGCGAGCCGTAAATCGGCCACATGCGCATTGAAGGTGGTGAGCAGGCTCTCCAGCGCCTTGGCGCGCAATCGGGCGCGGGTCCGCGCTTCGTCACAACAGGGTTCGATCAGTGTCTGGTCGGAAAAATAGAGAATTTCTTGTGGCACATCGCTGCGAATCATTTCGCCCTGTTGCGCCAGGCCGAATTGCCGCTTTTGCTGGCGGCGGGCGGCCAGTAGCGCATGAAAATAGTCCATGGCCCAACACTCGGGCCGCTCAAGAAATTGCTGAACCGCCTCGCTGCGCCCCAGCATCGCATCAATGTCGGCTGCGGTGGCAAACAGCGCGTGCACCAGCGGATCGCGTCCAAACGCCTGGCGATTGATCTCGATCGGGCCGGGCAGGGCGGCCACCAGACCTTCGCAATAGCCAAGCGCGTGACTGACGGCATGCACCAGATGATGGGCCAGTCCGGGGGCGGCGCGGACCATGGGATCGACCATGGCGATCACCCGTTCGGTCGCCGCGCTCACCTCCGGGTCGGGCGGGGCAGCGGGTTTCAGCAGATCGGCAAGGACGGAGAGAAAGCTCAAGCAGGGGTTCCGGCACAAAGTGCCCGGCCGGCCTTGGCGCCATTCGGGCGGTTGATGGCGCGGGAAATCCAGTCGCCGACAGCCGCCAGTTTAGCCAGATCGATGCCGGTTTCAATGCCCAGCCCGTTCAGCAGATACACCACATCTTCCGTCGCGACATTGCCGGACGCGCCCTTGGCATACGGGCAGCCGCCAAGGCCGGCAATCGAACTGTCGAAAACCGCCATGCCCAGTTGCAGCGAGGCATGAATGTTGGCAATCGCCATGCCGTAGGTGTCGTGATAATGCCCGGCCAGTTTCTCGATCGGAACGACGCGCGCGCAGGCCTCGATCATGCGGGCGATGCTCGCCGGATTACCGGTGCCGATGGTGTCGCCCAGCGATACTTCGTAACAGCCCATGTCGAACAGGGTCTTGGCAACTTCTGACGTTTTTTGCGGGTCGACCGCGCCCTCGTAGGGGCAGCCAACTACGCAGGAGACATAGCCGCGTACGGGAATTTCCAGCGCCGACGCGGCGGAAACGACCGGCTCAAACCGCTTCAGGCTTTCGGCAATCGAGCAATTGATGTTTTTGCGGGAAAAACTTTCGGACGCCGCAGCAAAAATGGCGACTTCGGTGGCACCGGCCTGAATCGCTGCATCAAAACCCTGCAAATTCGGCGTCAGGACCGGGTAGACCGTCGACGGATGTCGCTGGATACCCTGCATCACCGCCGTGTTGTCAGCCATTTGCGGGACCCACTTGGGCGAGACGAAGGAGGTCGCTTCGATCACCCGCAAGCCGGCATCGGCAAGGCGGTGGATCAGCTCGATCTTGATCAGGGTCGGGACCACCTGCTTTTCATTCTGCAGCCCGTCACGCGGGCCGACTTCGACGATTTTGACCGTGTTCGGCAGCATGCTCATTCCCCCTCGAATTCGACCAGCGCCGCGCCGTCGCTCACTTGTTCGCCCGCCGCGTAGCAGAAGGCTTTGACGACGCCGGCGGCGGGGGCGGTAATGGTGTGTTCCATTTTCATGGCTTCGAGGATGAGCAGCGGCGTGCCTTTGTCCACCTTTTGGCCGGGCTGGGCGAGCAGGGCGACAACCTTGCCGGGCATCGGCGCGGTCAGCCCGCCGCCGTGGCTGTCGCCGGCATCGACACGGTGCAGCGGGTCATCACGCAGGAGTGAGTACGTGCTTCCCTGCAGAAAGATGGTGCGCTTGTCGTCGACCGTGCCCCGCTGCTCATGGCCTTGGGGGACGACGACGCTGGCAATCAATCGGCGGTCGTCGAGTTCAACGGCAAAGCGGTCGCCATCGAGCTTCTTGCCGCTGGCCATGGTCGACTCGCCAAACAGGGTAATTTCCCAGCGTTGACCGAGATAGCGCACCTGGACGTCGATCAAGGTGTCGCCATCCCTGAAGCAGAGGGTGCGCGCCGCCGACAGGTTCATGCGCCAGCCATCGCGCGCGTGCCAAGGGGAATGCGGGTCACCGCTGGTTTGGGCGTTGGCCTTGGCTTCGTGCTGTTCCCAGAGCAGTTCGCCGACGGCAGCGACGAGCAGCGCGTCACGCGGCACAGGCTGCGCTTCAGGGAAGAGAAAGGCCTTCTGGCGTTCGATCAATCCGGTATCGAGGTCGGCGCCGGCGAAGGCCGGACAGGCCACAAGACGCGACAGGAAATCGGTATTGGTGGTCAGCCCGGCGACCTGATAGTCGGCCAGTGCCTTGCGCATGCGTGCCAGTGCGCCGTCGCGGGTTTCATCCCAGACGATCAGCTTGGAGATCATCGGGTCGTAGAAGGGGGTGATTTCGTCGCCTTCCTCGATGCCGGTATCGACACGGACATGGATCGTTTCGGCCGGCGGTGCGAGGCGAACCAGCTTGCCGGTGGCGGGCAGGAAGCCCTTGTTGGCGTCTTCCGCGTAGATACGGGCTTCCAGCGCATGGCCGCGGATTTCGAGCTGCGCCTGTTTCAGGGGCAGCGGCTGGCCGGCGGCGACGCGCAGTTGCCATTCCACCAGATCCTGACCCGTGATCATTTCGGTGACCGGATGTTCAACCTGCAGCCGGGTGTTCATTTCCATGAAGTAGAAGGTGCCGTCCTGCATGGCGATGAACTCGACGGTGCCCGCGCCGACGTAGCCAACCGCTTTGGCAGCGGCGACCGCGGCTTCGCCCATCTCGCGGCGGCGCGCTTCGGTCATGCCCGGCGCCGGGGCCTCTTCCAGCACCTTCTGATGGCGACGCTGCACCGAGCAGTCGCGTTCGAAGAGATAAACGCAATGGCCCTGCGTGTCGGCGAAGACCTGAATTTCGATGTGACGGGGTTTGGTGATGTATTTCTCGATCAATACATGGTCG
>JAKLLI010000101.1 GCA_023150195.1 Azonexus sp. | reverse complement strand
CGCTGGAAAACGTCGCCATGCCGCTCCTGATTCGCCGTGTCGCCCGTGAAGCGGCGCTGGAAAAAGCCGCCGCCATGCTGGCCGCCGTCGGACTCGCGCATCGTCTGGAACACCGCCCCGGCGAACTCTCCGGCGGCGAACGCCAGCGCGCCGCCATTGCCCGGGCGCTGGTCAGCGAACCCTCCTGCATTCTCGCCGACGAACCCACTGGCAATCTCGACAGCCAGACCGCCGGCATCGTTTTCGATCTGCTGATCGAGCGGGTACGAACGCAGGGCGCCAGCCTGGTCATGGTCACCCACGACCGCAGCCTGGCGGCGCGGGCAGATCGCGTGGTGATGCTCAACGACGGGCAGTTGGCTACTGGCTGAACGGCGGCAGGCGCAAACGCCGGGCTAGTGATTGGGTTTGGTTTTCGGGCGCCGGGTGATGTGGACCGGGGACGGCTGTCGGCCAGAAACGGCCATTAAGGAATTCGCTCTATAGCGGACCTTCGAGCTGTATTTCGATGTCGGTATATTGGAGTTGTTATACGGACCCGACGACGACACCTTTCAGGCAGGGCAACGAATTCATGACATACAAACCGTGTTCAGATATCAATTCATATACGGACCCAGTGGGTCCGTTTAATAACTGTTTGGCATTCTGATATGGCCTACCACGAGCGTGAGTACGAAGTTTTTATCATGAAAGGTTCGGAAGGTAGCCCGGACCTTTGGGCGTGGCGAAATTGGGAGCCGTGGGCAACGGCTCTCACTCCATTCACAACAGGCCCGCGTGGCAATGCAACCATGCGATGCCTTCAGTACTCCGCCGATCCTAAGAAGGTGGTTCCATTTGGAAAGCTCTCGTGGGACGAAAAATCCCATCAACGGTGGGCGCATAGCTCACCCACGAATGCTGAAGAATGGAAATATTGGAAGTTCCTCAGTCTGGAGGCATGTGCTCCTGGATGGACCGTCTGCGAAAAAGAGTCGATCCCACCCGACTTCTATTTCGCAATGAAGAACCCCAACGGCCATCGAAATGCGCCCAAGCACCCGGTACCTTTCTTGGTTTGCGCTATTCCTTCTTCGCTTGGTTCCAGAAAAGTGTCGGAGCTTGAGTCAGTTCTTTGCTCTTTGGCCAAGACACTGCCTTTTTCTGTTTTCGCACATAAGAGACGCCCTTGGGGCGTTAGCTCTCTTGGGCAAGATTCCTTTACCTATGCCATCCAAGACATGACTGAATCCGTGCTTTCTGGGGCAACCGACTTTGACCGAATGAGAAAACCATTCGATGAAGATCTATTGCCTGAAACATGGAGGCGAATCGTTGTTTGAAAAATGCCCAACCCATCATCCCACTGGACCTGCGCGAAAAACTGCGCAGTCCGGTGAATTCAGACGTTGAACGTCCGCTTTCCCAATCGCGCTACTTCCGCTTTGGGTCGATTACTGCCTCCCAAAAGATCCAGATCATTACAGGCGCCCGGTACTATTCCCATCCCGGCAAATGGTTCAATTCCGATGGAGCTCATGAAATGTCACGGATGAAAAAATCCCTTGAATGGATATGCCTTGGGCTGGCCGCGCTGTGTTTGGGTGGTTGCACGACGCAGGCGTGGTACGAAGGTGCGCGGCAGGCTGGGGAGAACCAGTGCAGACGGCAGCCGGCGACGGCGGCGGACGAATGTCTGGCCCGGCAGAACAAGGCGGATTACTCAACGTACGAGAAGGCCCGTTCGGGCGCAAATTAGCGCCAAGCGCGGCAAACGCGAGTTTTTTGGCTCCGCCGTTTGCCGCTTTTTTGCTGTTCAGCGTGCCTTGATTACAGGGCGCAGCGCAGGATGTCGTTGACCACCGCCGGGCTGTATTGCGCGGCCAGGCCAAAACGCTGGACGCTCATCTGCACGTTTTCGCCAATCGCCGGCAGGTCGCTTTCCTTGATACCCAACTTGCCTAGACGGGTTGGCGTGCCGATCTTGTTGAACCAGGCTTCCAAAGCAGCGATGCCGGCTTCCGGGCTGTCAACGCCGAAAACCTGGCGGGCGAAACGCGTGAATTGGGCCGGGTTACGGCTTTGGTACCACTTCATCCAGGCCGGTATCACCGTCGACAGGCCGGCGCCATGCGGCACATTGAAGAGCGCGGACAACGAATGCTCGATGGCGTGGTTGGGGAAGCCGAAGCCGGCGCAACCGGAGAAGGTCAGGCCGTTCAGCGCCAGCGTGGCCGCCCAGGCGAATTCGCCACGGGCGGCGTCGTTGGCGGGGTCATCGAGCAGGATGCCGGTGGTTTCAATAATGGTGTTGATCACGGACTCGACGATTCGCGAATTCAGGGTTGGATGGACGCTTGCGGTGAAATAGGCCTCGATGCAGTGGGCGATGACGTCGGCGGCGGAGTACACCAGATAGTCGCGTGACACACTCTGCATCAGGCGGGGATTGACGATGGAGACTTTGGGGAAAAGCGCCGGTGCGGAGATGAAAAACTTTTCTTGGGTCTCGTCGTTGGTCACCACCCCGGAACAGTTCATTTCGCTGCCGGTGGCTGCCAGGGTCATGATGGCGAAGGTCGGCAGCGCCGAGGTGACGAGTGTCGTGCCGCTGAACAGATCCCAGACATCGCCGGCATAGGGCACGCCGGCGGCGATCCCTTTCACGCTGTCGAGCACCGAGCCACCACCGACTGCGAGAATGGCATCCACCTGTTCGGCACGGGCCAGCGCGATCCCCTCGCGCACCTTGGAAATGACCGGGTTGCTGACAATGCCGCCGAGTTCGACATAGCCGATGCCGTACTCGGCCAGACGCTCGGTCACCGTGGTGAACAGGCCGTCGCGCTTGATCCGGTCGCTGCCGTAACAAAACAAGACCTTCTTGATGCCGTGCTTCGCCAGATGTTTGCCAACGGTGTGTTCCTTGTCGGCGCCGAATTCGATGAGGGTGGGGTTGTAGAAAGTGAAGTTTTCCATGTGCTGTTTCCTTTTCTGGTGGTTGATCCAAGGATGGGGTGTGTCCCATTCGGATACCGGGTATCAGGATTCTATGAATTTATTGCCTGATTCTCCGAAACGACGGACGAAAACATTATCGTCTGCGTGTGCTGGCGGCGCTGGTTGCCCTGAGCAACCTGATGCCCCAGGGCGAGCGCGCGGCTGAGCGTGGGATTGGTTTGGGCAGGTTCACCCCGCAGCTCAGAGAGACTTTTTTGCGCCTGCTGAATTTGCTTGAGGAAGCGGCCTCTATCACGATCCTTGTGCCACTGGTCATTCGAGAGGGGCGTGCTGGCGTTGCGACAGGAAGCGAACTATCCGGAGCGGCATCGCTACGCGTGAAACCTCACACGGCAGCCAATCCGTTTCGGGTGTCCAGTCGGTGAGTTGCGTCATTTTGCCCCCATGGCATACTCTCCGGGCCCGCTGGTCATCGAAGCAAATCTTGCGGGTGCTGCCTGGTCGTTGCCTGCGGCGGGGTGGGATTTAGAACATGTTCAACTCAACAGAGGAGTGTCCAATGAAATCCAGTCTGCGTTTTGCACGGTGGGTCGGGGTGCTGGCGATCGCGATGAGCGGTTCGGCCTTTGCCGGTGGTTTGGCACCGCAAGTCGTGGCCAAGAATGGGGGATGCCCGTCGGGTTATTCGTCCAGTGGCAATTATTGCAAGCCCAGTGCGACGGCCAAATTTGCGATTCCTCGCGTGGGGACTTGCCCTTCGGGTTACGGGAGTAGCGGTAACTATTGTCTGGCGAGCAGCAATGCCCGCATGGCGATGGCCAAGCAAGGCAGTTGCCCCTCCGGTTATGGGAGCAGTGGTGCCTATTGTTTGAAGGGCCGTTGATCGGTCCTCGCGCCAGGTCAGGGCGCCCAGGCCATGCGGCCTCGGCGCCCTGATTGTTTTTAACGTTTGAAGCGCTTGTGCCAGACGGTAATCAGGTAGATCTGCCAGGCGGTGCGGGTGATCAGGTAGCCTAAGGCGGCCAGTGCGGTGGCGAGGATCAGTAGGCCCGTCGCCAGCGGTGAGGCAACACTCAGCATCCACTGTTGCATGGCTGTGGTCCAGCCGGTGAAATCGGTGGCGGAAAATGCGGGGGGCGAGAGAAAGCCGCTACCGTCACCCAGCACCCAGCGGCCAATCTGGTAGGCCAGCAGATAGAGCGGGACGATGGTGACCGGGTTGGTGTAGAGCGTGGTGAGCAGGGCGAGCGGCAGGTTGATCTTGAAGCGGATCGCACAGAGCGCAGCGGCCAGCATTTGCAGCGGGCCGGGAATCAGTCCACAAAACAGGCCAGTGGCGACCGCGCCGGCGGCGGAGTGGCGGTTCAGGTGCCAGAGCCGTGGGTGGAGCAGGCTGGCGGCAAACGGGCGCAGCCAGCGGTTATTCCGGATGCTCTCGGGATTCGGCAGATATTTTTTTAAGGTGCGTCGCATAGGCTGATTATCCCAAACCGCCGGCCAGTCATCGTGACGATTTGTGCCATGATATTGGCATGAATTGGGGTGTGGTGTTTTTCGCTGTCGGGGTGGCTGGCCTGCAAACGAGCGCAGTCTTGCCCGAGGTGTTGCCGTTGGCAGTATTGGCGCTGTGCTGCCTGCTGCCAAGGGCTGCGGGCAACGGGGCATGGCGGCGGGTGCTGGCGGGTGTCGGCTGCTTTCTGCTCGGCTTGTCGTGGGCGGCGTGGCGTGCCGACCTCCGGCTGGCCGATGCGCTGGATGCGGATTGGGAAGGTCGGGACGTGGCGGTGGTCGGGGTCGTGGCCGGCATGCCCCACGCGTTCGCGCAGGGGCAGCGTTTCGATTTTGCCATTGAGCGCGTGTTGACCGCAGACGCCAAGGTGCCAAGCCGCGTGCAACTGGCCTGGTATGGCGGGCCGCCAGTGTGGCCCGGCGAACGCTGGCAGTTTTCAGTACGCTTGAAGCGGCCGCATGGCAGCGCCAATCCCGGTGGGTTTGATTACGAAGTCTGGCTGCTGGAGCGCGGGATTCGCGCCGGTGGCTATGTGCGCTCGGGCGGCTTTGAGCGCTTGGGCGAGGCGATCTGGCCACCCGCGATCTGGGTTGCGCGGCTACGGGCGGCCATCGGCGCAAGATTCAGCGCTGCGCTGCCGGAGGACGAATGGCCGTGGCGCGGCGTGCTGAGTGCACTGGCGATTGGCGACCAGTCTGCGGTCGACGGACCGTTATGGGCAATTTTCAATCGCACCGGCACCACCCATCTGATGGCGATCAGTGGCCTGCATGTGACGATGGTGGCGGGCCTGTTCGGTTGGCTGGTCAACGCGCTCTGGCGGCGTTTTCCCGTGCTGGCCTTGCGCTGTCCGGCGCAGAAGGCGGGTCTGCTGGCGGCAGCACTGGCGGCCTTCGCGTATGCCTTGCTGGCCGGTTTTGGCGTGCCGGCACAGCGCACCCTCTACATGCTGCTGGTGGCCGTGGCCGCGCGTTTTTCGAGTCGGGAGGTTGCACCATCCCGGGTACTGGCATTGGCGATGGGCATCGTGCTGGTGATCGATCCCTGGGCGGTGCTGGCCGCCGGTTTCTGGCTGTCATTCGGCGCCGTGGCCGGGCTGTTGCTGATGGGGGCGAGCAGCCCCGCAGCGGGGCAGGGCTGGCGGCGGCGATTGCGTGCCTGGGGCATGGTGCAGTGGGCGGCGACCTTGGCGACCCTGCCCATCTTGCTGATGGTGTTTCAGCAGTTTTCGCTGGTCTCGCCGCTGGCCAATGCGGTGGCCGTGCCGGTCATCAGTTTCGTCGTGACACCGCTGGCGCTGCTGGCGGCACTGATCCCGTGGCCCCCATTGCTGCAGGCGGCACACTGGGTGCTGGATGGTTTGATGCCTTTTCTTGGCTGGTGCGCAAGCTGGCCCGTGTGGCAGGCCGCATCGCCGCCTTGGTGGGCGATGGCCGGGGCCGGCCTGGGTGTCGCCATGGCCTTGTTGCCGCGCGGGGTACCCGGACGCAGCCTGGGGCTGATGCTCGTGCTGCCGGTGCTGATCTGGCCCGCCGAATGGCCGCCGGTTGGAGAAGCGTGGATCGATGTGCTCGATGTGGGTCAGGGGCAAGCGGTCGTGGTGCGTACCCGCAGTCAGGTGCTAATGTTCGACCCGGGCCCGCGTTACACCGCCGACACAGATGCCGGCCAGCGCGTGTTGTTGCCATTTTTGCGCTGGCTGGGCGTGGACCGCGTGGACGTGCTGATCGTCACCCACGACGATGCCGATCATGCGGGCGGCCTGGCGTCCCTGCTGTCAGCGCTGCCCGTGGCGCGCGTGCTGTCGTCGGCACCGCTGGCGGGCGCGACCGATTGTGCGGATCAGGGGGAATGGGCGGTCGATGGGGTGGCGTTTGCGCTTTTGCATCCGCGCGCCGGGGACCGGGCCGGTTTGTCCGGCAACGATCTGTCCTGTGTGTTGCGCATCGGGGTGGGCGGCCATCGCGTGTTGTTGACGGCGGATATTGAAGCGGCGGCAGAGTCGCAACTTCTGCGCCGGGATACGGCGGGTGTGCAGGCAGAGGTACTGCTGGCGCCGCACCATGGCTCCGGGACGTCGTCGACGGCGCCTTTCATTGCTGCGGTCAACGCGCGCGACGTGCTGTTTTCCGTGGGCTATCGCAATCGTTTCGGCCATCCGCAAGCCGGGGTGCAGGCGCGTTATGCAGCACAAGGAGCGCGTTTGTGGCGAACGGACAGCGATGGTGCGCTGCACGTCGTGTTGCGGGGCGACGGCGCAGACGTGTCGGGCTGGCGGCAAACCCGACCGCGCTACTGGCACGGACGGTGATACATTTCGGTGAGAAGGAGGAGAGACATGAACTATAAACAACACACCGTGCAGTGCCTGAGCCCCTCGGGCCTGCATCGAATGGCCTTCACCGAATGGGGTGCGCGGGACAATCCGCGCGTCCTGGTCTGCGTGCATGGCCTGACCCGTAATGGCCGCGATTTCGATGCAC
>JAKLLI010000100.1 GCA_023150195.1 Azonexus sp. | reverse complement strand
GGCACGCCGGTGCTCTACATCACGGAACGCTGTGTTTTCGCATTGCGTCCGGAAGGGCTGACGCTCACCGAAATTGCCCCCGGTGTGGACGTTGACCGGGACATCCTCGCCCACATGGATTTCGTACCGCGCATTGCCGAACCCCTGCAAGTCATGGATGCGCGCATCTTTGCCGATACGCCAATGCAACTGCGCCCGGATATTCTCGGTCACCGCTAAGCCCAGGCGCATCAGGCGCAGGACAGGATTTCCGGGCGGGTTATCATGCAGGCATTTTCGCGGTCGACACTGGAACTTGCATGAATTTCACCCCGCCCCGTTTTCTCCTGCCTGCATTGCTCTCGCTCGGTTTGCTTGCCTGTGGCGGCGAGGCCGAAGCCCCGGCACCCAAAGCCGCACGCCCCGCATTGACGGTGACGCTGGCAAGCCCGCAGACGGTGGAATGGACGCAGCAACTGGCCGCGACGGGTAGCGTCTTTGCCTGGCAGGAAGCGGTGATCGGTGCCGAGATTGCCAACTATCGTATCGCCGAGGTGCGGGTGCAGGTGGGCGAGCATGTCCGCAAGGGGCAGGTGCTGGCGCGGATTGACGACAGCACCGTGGCCAGTGAACTGGCTGAGGCAACGGCGGCGGTCAATGAACTGGCGGCCGGCCTGGCCGAGGCCCAGGCCAACGCCGAACGCGCCCGTGCCTTGCAGGCGCAAGGCTTTTACAGCAAGCAAATGAACACCCAGTATCAAACCGCCGAGCAGGGGGCCGGTGCGCGGCTGGCGGCAGCGCGTGCGCGCGAACAGGCGGCCCGCCTGCGCATGGCGCGGACTGCCGTGCTGGCGCCGGATGAGGGCGTGATTTCCGCACGTAACGCAACGGTCGGTTCGCTTACCCAGCCCGGCCAGGAATTGTTCCGCCTGATTCGCGGTGGGCGTCTGGAATGGCGGGCGGAAGTGCCGTCGGCTGAACTGGGCCACTTGCGAGCTGGTTTGCCGGCCAGCCTCACCGGGCCGGGCGGTGAGCGCGCCGAGGGGCGGATTCGGGCGGTGGCCCCGAGTGTGGATACGCAAACCCGCAACGGGCTGGTTTATGTCGATTTGCCGACGTCGACCGCGCTACGGGCGGGCATGTTTGCCCGGGGGGAATTCCAGCTGGGGACGACCCCGGCCCGCGTCATCCCCCAATCCGCACTGGTGCTACGCGAAGGCTTTGCCTATGTTTTTCTGATCGATGCGGAGATGCGGGTTGCGATGACCAAGGTGGGCGTCGGTCGCCGTCAGGGCGACCGGGTCGAGATTGTTGACGGACTGCCGGCGGATGCGCGGGTGGTGGCCAGCGGTGCGGGCTTCCTGGCGGATGGCGATTTGGTCAGCGTGGTCACGGAAGCCGCGAAATGAACGTTTCCGCGTGGTCCATCCGGAATCCGATTCCGGCCATTTTGTTGTTCGTGATGCTGACGCTGGCGGGCATCTTTGCTTTCCGCGCGATGAAGGTTCAGCAGTTCATGGACATTGATCTGCCGACCGTGATCGTCACCGCCAGCCTGCCCGGCGCGGCGCCGGCGCAGATGGAAACCGAGGTGGCGCGCAAGATCGAAAACTCGGTCGCTACCTTGCAGGGTATCAAGCACATCTACACCCGCGTGCAGGACAGCGCGGTGACCGTGACCGTCGAGTTCCGGCTGGAAAAGCCCACCCAGGAAGCGGTGGATGATGTGCGCGACGCGGTCTCGCGCATCCGCTCCGATCTGCCAGGCGATCTCAAGGATCCGGTGATCAGCAAGATGAATCTCTCGGGTGCCCCCATCCTGACCTATACCGTGGCCTCCAGCCGGATGGATGAAGAAGCGCTCTCCTGGTTCGTCGACAACACCATCACCAAGGCCATGCTCAGCGCTCGCGGTGTCGGCGCCGTGGCGCGGGTGGGCGGCGTCACGCGGGAAATTCGCATCGAGCCCGATCCGGCGCGGCTGCTGGCCTTGCAGGTCACGGCGGCGGATATTTCGCGGCAATTGCGCCAGATACAGCAGGAGGCCTCTGGCGGGCGCAGTGACATTGGCGGCATCGAGCAGTCGGTGCGCACGCTGGGCACGGTCAAGTCGGCGAGTGAGCTGGCGAGCATGGATATCGTGCTTTCCGATGGCCGCCACGTGCGGCTCGACCAGATTGCGAAGGTCAGCGATACCGTGGGGGAACAACGCAGCGGTGCGCTGCTCAACGGTCAACCGGTGGTCGGCTTCGAAATCACCCGCAGCAAGGGCGCGGGTGAGGTGGATGTGGCAACGTCGGTGGCCGGCGTGCTGGCGCAACTGCGGGCCGAGCATCCCGACATTGAAATCACCGAAGCCTTCAACTTCGTCGATCCGGTGATCGAAAACTATGAAGGCTCGATGAAGCTTCTGATCGAGGGCGCGGTACTGGCGGTGATCGTGGTCTGGCTCTTCCTGCGCGATGGCCGGGCGACGTTTGTGGCGGCGACGGCCTTGCCGTTGTCGGTGATTCCGACCTTTGCCGCGATGGTGCTGATGGGCTTCACGCTCAATGTCGTGACCCTGCTCTCGATGTCGCTGGTGGTCGGCATTCTGGTGGATGACGCGATTGTCGAAATCGAAAACATCATGCGCCATCTGCGCATGGGCAAAACGCCCTTTCAGGCCGCGATGGAAGCCGCGGATGAAATCGGGCTGGCGGTGATCGCCACCACCTTCACCCTGATTGCGGTGTTTCTGCCCACCGCCTTCATGGGCGGGGTGCCGGGCAAATTCTTCGTGCAATTCGGGTGGACCGCCGCCATCGCCGTATTCTTCTCGCTGGTCGTGGCGCGCATGTTGACGCCGATGATGGCGGCCTACATCCTGCGGCCGGTGGACGATCACGCACCGCCGCGCTGGCTGCGGATTTACGAAGGCTGGGTGAACTGGTGTCTCGGGCATCGCTTGTTGACCCTGCTGGCAGCAGCGATCTTTTTTGTCGGCTCCTTCCTGCTGGTGCCGCTGCTGCCCACCGGCTTTCTGCCCCCGGACGATCTCTCGCAAACGCAGGTGCATGTCGCCCTGCCGCCCGGGGTCCGTTATGAACAAACGCTGGCGACTGCCGAACAGGCGCGCCGCATCGTCCAGGCCAATCCGCATGTGAAGCTGGTGTACACCGCCATCGGCGGCGGGGCTGCCGGCAGCGACCCCTTCGTGCCCTCGGGCGCGGCGGAGGTGCGCAAGGCCACGCTGACGCTCAATCTGACGCCGCGCGGCGAGCGGCCGGGCACGACCAAGCAGGACATCGAAAATGCCTTGCGGGACGCGTTGACCGCCATCCCCGGTGCGCAGATCAAGGTCGGGCTGGGTTCGGCCAACGAGAAGTACGTGCTGGTGCTGGCGGGGGAAAACGGCCAGGCGCTGGCGGAACATGCCCGCCTCGTCGAGCGCGATCTGCGCGCCATTCCCGGCATCGGCAATGTCACCACCTCGGCCAGCCTGGTGCGCCCCGAGTTGCTGGTGCGACCGGATTTTGCCCGCATGGCCGATCTCGGGGTCACCTCGGCGGCCATTGCCGACACCTTGCGCATCGCCACGGCCGGGGATTACGATCAGGGACTGGCCAAGCTCAATCTGAGTCAGCGCCAGATTCCCATCGTGGTCAAACTGCCGCCTTCGGCGCGCACGGATTTGGCCCTGTTGCGTCAGTTGACCGTGCCCGGTCGCCACGGGCCGGTGCAACTGGCCAATATTGCGGATCTGCAGATTGCCGGCGGGCCGGCAGAAATCAATCGCTATGACCGGTTACGCAATATCAACTTTGACATCGAACTCAACGGTCAACCGCTGGGCGAGGTCGAAAAAGCGGCACTGGCTTCACCCAGCCTTCAGCAGTTGCCGCCGGGCATCATCCAGACCACGGTGGGCGATGCCGAGGCCATGGGCGAACTCTTCTCCAGCTTTGCGCTGGCGATGGCTACCGGGGTGCTGTGCATTTACATCGTGCTGGTGCTGCTGTTCAAGGATTTTGTCCAGCCGGTGACCATTCTGGCCGCGCTGGTGCTTTCGGTGCCAGGGGCCTTCCTGGCGCTGTTCGTGGCGCAGAAAGCCCTGTCCATGCCGTCGATGATCGGGCTGATCATGCTGATGGGGATTGCCACCAAAAACTCCATCCTGCTCATCGATTACGTCATCCTCGCCCGTCGCGACCATGGCCTGAATCGCTGGGAGGCGCTGGTCGATGCCTGCCGCAAGCGGGCACGCCCCATCATCATGACGACGGTGGCGATGGGCGCCGGGATGATGCCGATTGCGCTGGGCATCGGTGTTGACCCCAGCTTCCGTGCGCCGATGGCGATTGTCGTGATCGGCGGCCTGATTACCTCCACCTTTTTGAGCCTTTTGGTGATTCCCGTGGTCTTTACTTACGTGGACGATCTGATTGCGCGTTTTCGTCCGCAGCAGCCGTCGACCGCCGGGACGGCTGACCCCAGGTGAGGGTGTAGAGCAGGTCGATGGCGTTGTCGCTGCCGGCCCGGCCGATCAGTGAAATGTTTCGGGTCAGCGCCACGCTCAGTTTGACGATGCTTTCGGCGGTGCCCAGCGATTGCTCGTAGCTGAGCAGGGCATTGCTGGACAGCCGTTTGCCGATGGTCAAAATCTGGTTGCCGGTGCTGGCCGTGGTGTCGATGTTGCTGCCGGCGACCCGGCTGCCCGGCGTGCGGCCGCCGCTGCCATCCAGCGCACCTTGGCGAACGCCCAGTTCATCGAGTCCGAAGCCTTGTTTCAGCTGTTGAACGAGGTTGACCGAATCATTGCCCAGCAGGCCGCCAGCTGCCGCCAGCAGCACACTGGCGTCGCCCGCGCCCAGGGTTTCCGGTCCGTGGCCGAGGATCAGCCAGCTCAGTTTTTCGGCATCCGGCAGCTCGGGGTCGGAGATCAGTTTAACCACCGGTTTGCGGGCGGTGCCGCTGATCTGGACGCCGGGCTCCACGCTCAGGCCCTTGCGCGTGGCGCGCACATCGAGCGCGGGATTGTCGGGCAAGCCCTGGAAGGTAAGTACGCCGCGATCAATGTCCAGCGTTTGTCCGTAGGCGCTAAAGCGGCCATCGCGGGTGCGGATGGTGCCGCTGGCTCGCGGCAGGTCGCGGCCGCTGGCGGTGAGGCGAATGTCGCCCGCCAGTCGGGTGTTCAGGCCCGCGCCGGAAAACAGGAAATTGCGGCCAAAGGCGGTCCGTAAATCCAGCGACAAGCGTGGGCGCTGCGGCGGCTCGGCCTGATCGCTGCGGCGGATCAGCACATCATCGGAAAGCCTGGGGGCGCCGGCCGGGGCCAGTTGCCAGTAGCCGGCATCAACCGCCATCTCGCCATTCAGGCCCAGCGTGCCCGCTTGCCATTGCAGACGGCCGGTGCCGGAAGCGAGGACCCATTGATCAGCCAGTTGCGAGACGCCCAGCCGGCTCAGGGTGATGTTCAGCTCCGCACTGTCCGGCAGTTGTACACGGTCAACGCGGATTTGACCGGCGATTTCAAGGCTGCCCGGTGCCTGCAAATCGCTGGCGGCCTCTGCCATCGCCAGCCGCAGCGGGCGTGGCATGGGCGAGTGTGGATTGACGAAATGGCCGCGCTCGATGCGCAGCAGATTGTCGGCCACGCTGGCAATCAGCGTGCCCTCCCGCAGTTGCAGCCCGTTGTCGCTGTCCTCGACCATCAACGACTGACCTTCGATTCGTCCGCTCAGGCGAGGGCTGGCCGGGGTGCCGGCGATCTCGATCTGGCCATTGAACTGGCCTCCCGTGGTGATGCCATCGCCCAGCAGCGGTCCCAGCCAGTCCAGCGATTTGAGGCGGGGGGTCAGGCGCCCCTGCCATGCGGCCTCGGGATTGATGGCCCAGGGACTGTTCAGGGCAGCGTGCAGTTCGCCGCTGACTTCACCCATGCGCCCGTTGCCCGCACGCAGGCGGGCGTCAAGGCGGCCATGTTCGGCACTGGCCTGGAGGCTGGCTTGCCAGTCGTGCGGCGTGCCGCTTAGCTGGAGTGGCCCGATCTGCCAGGCGTCGGCGCTCAGACGGAAAGGAGCGCTGCCCTGCAGCTGCAGGCTGCGCGGGCCGTCCTGCGCGCTGAGTTCGCTGAGCTGCCCTTGCCAGGATGAGGCCAGCCAGCTGCCTTCGAGGCCCAGGCGTACCGCACCGGCCTCGGCGCTGCGCAGGCTGGCGCGCAGCCGATGCTGGCGGCGGCTACCATCCCCTTGCACTTGCAGGTCGCGTACCGCGTTTTCGTGCCCGGGCAGGGTCAGGGCTTGCAGGTGCAAATCGAGGTGCAGTGGCGCATCGTCGCCCTGCGCCAGTTGTGCGGCCAGCGTCAGGTCGCGTGCCGAGAATCGCCCGGGCCAGCCGAGCTGGGCGGCGCGCAGTCGGGCATCGATGGTCGGCTGGGCCAGCGTGCCGGCGAGTTCGATTTGCCCGGCAAGCCCCCCTTCGCCACCCAGCGCCGCGAGGCGGGGGGCATCGATGTCGATTTTCAGCCGGTCGCCGGGTCGACCGAAAGCGCCGTGTGCATCCAGTCGATTACCGGCCAGCGACAGCTGCAGGTCGGCGGCCTGCACGTTGGGCCAGGCCAGTTGCAGCCGCCCTTCGCCGTTCAATGCCAGCGTGCCCAGCACGCTGTCCCGCAGGGAGAATTCGGCCGCGATGACCGGCTGACTGCCCAGCGTGCCCTGGCCGCGTAACTGGGCGTTGATGCGTGCGGGTGGCACGCGGGCAAAACGCGCTGGATCGAAACGTGCGAGTTCGCCGGCGACCGTGAAGGCCAGCGTGGCTTCATCGAGTCGGCCTTGCAGGCTGAGCCGCGCGTCGCCGGCAGAAATCGCCAGCGATTTGAGGTCGACCGCAGCGGCCTGGCGCTGCGCGTCCACCAGCAGGCCGAAGCGCGGATCACGCAGGTCGGCACGCAACTGCTGGCGCGCGCCGCTCAAACGGGCG